>JABFRW010000031.1 GCA_013140805.1 Candidatus Eisenbacteria bacterium | reverse complement strand
GTCATCGAGGGTCCGCTCGAGTTCGGCGAGTGATGCATCCCACTCACGGCGTTTCTGCATCACCAGTGCTCGACCCAGGCGCGCTGCGGCCCGAGCGCGACGGATCGATGAGGAGTCGCCCGTCGGCAGCGCCCCGAGGGCGCGGTCGAACAGAGATTCGGCGCGCGCGTGCTCCAGCATTTCGTGTGCTAGCCGCCCGGCCGCGAGCAGTTCCGGTACTACGCCAGAATCCCCGCCCGCGAGCCGCGTCCGGGTGAGCGAGTCGATGGCCGCCGACGCATCGCGCGCGCGCTCCCACGCGTATCGAGTGTCCCGCGCGTCCGGTGAATCGAAGTCCGCAAGTCGCGCCATGAGCGGTTCGAGCGCCGTGAAGTCCTGGATCGCGAGCCGTGCGCGGGCGCGCGCGACAACGGACGCCTCGTCCTCGACTCCCAGCCTGGTGGCTTCGCGCGCGGCCTGATCGGGCTGTCCGGAGTCCAGAAGCAGCCACACGCGCTCCGGGCTCGGTCGGACGGCGGGCAGGGCCGCCAGCAGTGCCCGTTGAGCTTCGAGCTGAGCGGCGACTGGGGAGAACAGTCCGGTGTCGGGCAGCGCGACCGCGACGGAGCGAGTCGCGGCTCGAGCGGCCACCGGGACGGTGGCGGCGCCCTGGAGCAGCGCATACGTGAAGATTGCGAGCGCGGCGCGCGTCATGAACCCGCGGCGATCGGGATCACGGGCGACGGCACGTTGACGGGACTGGAGAGTTTGCGCACGAATTCACGACGCAGCAACAGCAAACTGAGGATCATCTGCACCGTCACCGCGGCGACCGAGAGGTACCAGATCCAGTAGAGCTGGAACCCGTCCATGCGAGACAACAGGAGGCCCGGCACCACGAGCACCAGCAATCGTACGAACGAGCTGATCAACGATGGAATCGTGTTGCCGAGCGCCTGGAACATGCTCGAAACCACGAACACGATGCCGGCCGCCACGAAATTCCACGACACGATGCGCAGGTACTCGTCTCCCACCGCGACGACCTGCGGGTCGGATGAGAACAACCGGATCATGGCGGCCGGCGCGACATGGCACAGCAGCGCGAACACGGCCATCACGGCGATCGAGAGCAACACCGCCGAGCGAAACACTTCGCGCACCCGATTCAGATGATGTGCGCCGAAGTTCTGTCCCGCCACCGGGGCGACCGAGAAGCCGAGTGCCACGACGGGCATGAAGCCGGCCTGCATCACGCGCATTCCGATCCCGAACCCGGCCTGAGCGGCGGCACCGAACGGGCGGCTGATCGCATAGATGACGAATAGATAGACGGCCATGAGTGCGAACTCGGCGCCGGCCGGAAGCCCGATCTTGAGCAACTGTCCCCACAGGGCCAGCTGCGGCTTCCAATCGGCACGCATGAAGCGCAAGTAGGACTCGCGCGGAATGAAGTAGGTCAGCAGCCACGCGGTTCCGATCGCGATCGCAATCAGTGTCGCCAGCGCCGCCCCGGCCACACCCATGGGTCGATCCGTGAACCAGCCGAAGATCAGAAACGGCGCGAGGATCATGTTGAGCACCACGGTCGCCGACTGAACGATCATGCCGGGCATGAAGTTGCCGGTGCCGCGCAGTGCGGCAGCCATCGACACCATGGCGAACTGGAGTGCGGTCGCGGGGATGAACCACCGCAGGTACTCGTCCGCGAGGCGCGCGGTCTCGGCATCGGCGCTCAGATTGTCGACGTACACGCCACGCCCCAGCATGGCGATTGAGAAGAAGGCGATGCCGACGAACACCGACAGCACCTGCGACTGGTTGAAGACCAACAGCGCTCGATCGGGTTCCTTGCGCCCGGCTGCATGCGAGATCAGCGTGGTGGTCCCCACCCCCAGCATCTGAGTCATCGCGAGCACGACGAACATGAGATTGCCCGCCACTCCGACGCCGGCCACGGCTTCCTTGCCGAGCCTCCCCACCCAGTACAGATCGACGAGGAAGTAGAGCGTCTGAAACAGCATGGTGACGAGCATGAAGCCGCTGGTCTGCAGCAGATGCCGCGTCACCGAACCTGTGGTGAGATCTTTCAAGAGCCGGACTCCGCTAGAAGAACAGCCTGGCGATTCCGAGCGCGCCCTGTTTCCACGGCACCCGGTGTGAGACTCCCGAGCGGTTGGCGAACTCGCTTCGGTGAGCCAGATACCACTCGAAGTTGCGAACCAGCGCCTGCCGGTTGGAGTACTGAGATCGATAGCCCAACAGTCGCTCGGCCTTCTCGATCGAGACGAACGAGTCCTTACTGGCGGTCTCGTACACCCATTTGTAGAGCGGAGAGAGTCGCAGCGCGTCGAGGACCCGCAACGTCCAGATCAGCGGAGCGGACGGGAATCCGCGCACCCGCTTGCCGAACCCCGCGCGGTCGAGCACCGCCTGGTAGTCCTCGCGCATGGTCAGGAACTCCCGCGCACCGATGTTGAAGGTGTCGTTGACGATCGCGGTATCGAGCGTCAGGCAGCGCTCGATGGCCTGACACAAGTCGGCGACGTCGAGCAGCTGATAGCGATTCTTCCCGTTTCCGATCATCGGGAAGCTGCGCCCTTCCTGCGCCCAGTCGTATAACAGCGCGAATACGCCGAGTCGCTCGGGCCCGATGAAGCTCTTGGGGCGCAGAATCGGGACGCACATCCCCCGGGCGCGAAACTCGTGGCACACCGACTCGGCTTCGACCTTGGCCTTGCCGTAGGGACCCACGCCATCGAGTCGATCCGTCTCGAGCAGTGGATGGTGGTCCGGAATCCCGTAGACCGCAGTCGATGAGATGTGGACGAAGCGCTCGACTCGATTCCGTTCCGCGCTCTCGAGCAGCCGACGCGTGCCGTCGATCCCGGTGGTGAGGATTTCGTGCGAGGGGTAGAGCGGCAGCGCCATGGCGCAGTGCACGACCAGTCGAACTCCGCGCATAGCGGACTCGACGGTCTCGCGGTCGCGAATGTCGCCCTGGATCGCCTCGATGCGATCGCGACAATCGACGTAGTCGAACGACAGCAGGTCGAGCGAGCGCACTCGGTAGCCGCGCTCGAGCAGATGGCGGATCAGATTGATGCCGTTGAAGCCCGAGCCACCAGTGACCAAGATGAGCGGAGCGTCGTTCATTGCCGTGCATGTTGCCACACCGCTGGCCCGTCGACGAAGCCGGCCTGATAGTATGCGCAGGCCTCAATCCTGCGGCCGTGCCCACCACGGTCATCTCGCGGAAGGAGCGCACACCGTTGGCAGCGAGCCCTGCAACGAGCGAGCCTCACCTTCGTCCGATCGGTCTCGACTCGAGCCCCCTTCACGGGGAGCTGCTCGGCGTCGAGCGCCTCGAAGAACGCGCCCGCGCACTGGCGGCCGGGTTCACGTTGTCGCGCCATCCGCGGCGCGGGCCCTTGCTGCTGCGGCAACTCGATGCCGATGCTCGGGTGCTGCGCGATGCCTATCGCCGAATCGCCGCCGACGTGCGACATGGCGAGGCGATCGCGCCGGGCGCCGAGTGGTTGCTGGACAACTTCCATCTCATCGAGGGCGAGATCCGCGAGATCCGCCACCACCTCCCGACTCGCTACTACCAGGAACTGCCCAAGCTCGCGGCCCGTGATCGCGCGGGAATGGCTCGCATCTTCGCCATGGCGGTCGAGTTGCTGCGGTACAGCGACGCGCGACTCGACGCCCGCCGGCTCGATCGCTTCATGAATGCGTTTCAGACCGTTGCAAGCATCAGCATCGGCGAACTGTGGGCGTGGCCGAGCATGCTCAAGATGGCCCTGATCGGCCACTTGCGACGATTGGCTGAGGAACTGCTGGAGAGCCGTGACGGACGCCGAAGCGCGGACCGGCACTTCGCGGCATTTGAGCGTCATCACGGATCCGAACGGCCTGCCCCGCTGCCACGGCAGCTCCATGTCGCGTTCGTCGATCAGCTGCTGCAGCGGATGCGCGAGTACGGCGCGGCGGCGGCCGAGCTTCGATCGCAGCTGGAAGAGCGGCTCGGCCGGGGCGGCGTCACCGTCGAAGAGGCCGTGCGAGCCGAGCATCAGCGACAGGCGATGGGCAGCGTGTCGATGGGCAATTGCATCACGAGCCTGCGGCTGTGCGCGACGCTCGACTGGAATCAATACTTCGAGAGCGTCAGCCTCATCGAACAAATCCTCATGCGGGATCCGAACGGCACCTATGGCCGCATGGACTTCACGAGCCGCGACCGCTACCGGCACGCCGTCGAGGAGTTGGCCGAACCGACCGGCGAAGCTCAGGTTCGCGTCGCGCTGCGTGCGATCGAGAGCTCCCGCGAGGCCGCGGAAGCCAATGGCTTCGGATCACTCGCCGCCCACGTCGGCTATCACCTGATCGGTGGCGGGCGGCGCGGCTTCGAGGTCGATGTTGCGCACGCACCACGACTTCGCCTCCGATTCACTCGCGCGATTTTCGGGCACGCGACGACGTTCTATCTCGGAACCGTCGCCTCGTTGACCCTGCTGGGAGTCGCGCTCGCCGTCTGGGGCGCCCAAGCACAGGGCGCCGCCACCTCGAGCTTCGCGTGGGTGGCCGCGATCGCATTGCTGCCGGCCGCGAGCTTCGCGGTCGCGACCGTTCATCGCGTCGTGCATCGCATCGTCAAACCGCGACGCCTCCCGCGTCTCGACCTTCGTGATGGCATTCCCGTCTCGGCCCGCACGATGGTGGTGGTCCCGACCCTGCTCGCCTCGGTCGACGGGGCGCGCGCGCTGGTCGAGCATCTCGAGGTGCACGCGCTCGGGAACAACGATCCGAGTATTCACTTCGCGCTGCTGACCGATTTCGCCGACGCCGACGCCGAACACCTCGCGGGCGAACAGGAGACGCTCGAAGCGGCCATCGCCGGCATCGAGGCGCTGAACGTCCGCTACGGGGCGGGCCGAAGTGACCGCTTCTACCTGTTCCATCGCGCGAGAAGGTGGAACGCGAGTGAAGGCGTGTGGATGGGCTGGGAGCGAAAGCGTGGGAAGCTCGAGGAATTCAATCGCCTGCTGCGGGGAGCGACGGACACCAGCTTCGTGATCACGCGCGGCGAGCTCTCGATCCTCCCCCAGGTGCGCTACTGCATCACGCTCGACAGCGACACGCGGCTGCCGCGCGATTCCGCGCGTCAGTTGATCGGCGTGATCGAGCATCCGCTCAATCGCGCCGTGTTCGATCCCGCCCTGCGCCGTGTGGTGCGGGGATACGGCATGCTGCAGCCGCGCGTGAGCGTCACGATGGCGAGCGCCGCGGGATCCCTGTTCGCGCGAGTCTATGCAGGACACACCGGGATCGATCCCTACACCACCGCAGTCTCGGACACCTACCAGGACTTGTTCGGCGAGGGCACCTTCACCGGCAAGGGCCTCTACGACGTCGATGCGTTCGCCGCCGCACTCGAAGGGCGAGTGCCGGAGAACGCGATTCTCTCGCACGATCTGTTCGAGGGTCTGTATGCGCGTTGCGCGCTGGTGTCGGACGTCGAGCTGGTCGACGACTTCCCCTCCAGCGTCCTGGCGCACGCGCGGCGTCAGCATCGGTGGGTCCGCGGCGACTGGCAGATCCTGTTGTGGCTGCTGCCGGTGGTTCCGACGCGTCGCGGGCTCGAACGCAGCCGCCTGCCACTCATCAGCCGCTGGAAGATCCTCGACAACCTGAGACGCAGTCTCGAGGCTCCGGCGATGCTTGCGTTTCTGGCCTCCGCGTGGACCTGGATGCCGGGCTCTCCCCTGCCGTGGACGCTCGCGGCACTCGCAGTGCTCGCCTTCCCGATGTTCCCGGTCGGATTGCACTTCATTCGCGGTCCTCGGCCGCAGCAGCCTCTCGGCGTATTCCTGCACGACGTCTGGGCGGAGTTCCAGACGGCCGGTGCACAAGTCCTGCTCGAGATCGCGCTGCTCGCGTATCACGCCTACGAAATGCTGCACGCGATCGCCCTGACGCTGATTCGAATGGTGATCACGCAGCGTCGTCTGCTCGAGTGGGAAACCGCCGCGACGACCGCCGCGCGCGCGGCGCATCTTCTGGCCCGCGAGGGACGGCGCGCTTTCGTCGCCGAGATGTGGGCCGGGCCGGCGGTCGCGATGGTGGCGTTGCTCGGCCTCCTACCGTTGCGAGCCAGCGCGCTCCCGGCGGCCCTGCCATTTCTGCTGCTGTGGCTCGGCTCGCCGCTCGTCGCGTGGTGGTTGAGTCGGCCGGTCGTACCGCGGCGACTCGCTCCCAGCCCGGAGGATATCGCGCTGTTGCGACGCATCGCACGTCGCACCTGGCACTGGTTCGATCGCTTCCTGCACGAGCGCGATCACTGGTTGCCGCCCGACAACACCCAGGAGGATCGCGAGCCTCGCATTGCCCACCGCACTTCACCGACCAACATCGGGATGGGCCTTCTTTCGACGCTGGCCGCACACGACCTCGGCTATGTGCGCACGGCCCAACTGATCGAGCGGCTCGAGCGCATGCTCGGAACGGTCGAGAGCCTCGAGAGTCACGAAGGGCACATCCTCAACTGGTACGACACCGAAAACCTCGCTCCGCTGTTGCCGCGCTACGTCTCGACCGTCGACAGCGGCAATCTCGCCGGTGCGCTCATGACGCTGGCCGCCGGCCTTCGCATGCTGGGCGATGGCGCCGACGACGAGGAGCGCGTGCGATCGGGCGCTGCGGATGGTGCTGGGGTGCTGGTCGAACTGCTCACCTCGCTGCGGCGCGAGTCGCAAGGCGTGAAGGCGGCGCTGCAGTCGAGCAGCACTGCGCTGGGGATCGTCTACACGCTCCAGCAGCGCCTCACCCACGACGCGGAGGCGCATCGAACGACGTCGCACTCCGCAGAACTGAGGTCATTCGATCGCGAGTTGACCGCGGCGCTCGACGAAGTGGTGCGCTGGGGCGTTCCGGGTTCGACGCGGGACCAGATCGCGGAGTGGGGTGCTTCGCTCCACGAAGCGATCGAGCGCTGCCTCGAACCGCCGGGTGCGGGCGGCGCGGTACGCGAACGGCTCGAAGCACTCGCGGCGCGGTGTGATGCGCTGGTCGACCGGATGAGCTGGAAGTTTCTCTACGATCGCCCGCGCGGCATGTTCTCGATCGGTTTCCGGCTCGCGACTGCGGACGGCCCGGGGCGGCGAGACGCGTCGTTCTACGACCTGCTCGCTTCCGAGGCGCGACTCGCGAGCTTCATCGCGATCGCGCGTGACGAGGTCCCGCAGGAGCACTGGTTCCGCCTGTCACGCGCACTCCTGAGCGTCGAAGGGCGTGCGGCACTGGTTTCGTGGAGCGGATCGATGTTCGAGTACCTGATGCCGCTGCTCATCATGCGCAATCACCCGGACACGCTGCTCGAGAACACGCACCGTGCGGTGCTGCGCGCGCAGATCGCCTATGCCCAATCACAGCGCGTGCCGTGGGGCATCTCCGAATCGGCGTTCGATCTGGTGGACCAGCACGGCAACTACCAGTACAAGGCGTTCGGTGTCCCGGGACTGGCGCTCAAGCGCGGTCTGGCGGAGGACCTCGTCATCGCGCCGTACGCGACCGCGCTCGCGGCGATGGTGGATCCCGCGGCGGCCGCCGCGAACTTCCGAAGGCTGGCGCGCGAGGGTGCTCAGCGATCGTTCGGCTTCTACGAAGCGCTCGACTTCACGCCTCGTCAGCGTCCCGTCGACACGCCCCACGCCGCCGCCGTGACGGATCGTGTCCGTCTGGTGCGCGCGTTCTTCGCGCATCATCAAGGCATGAGCCTGGTCGCGCTCACCAACGCGGTACTCGGCAGCCCGATGGTGCGCCGCTTCCACTCGGATCCGCGCGTACAGGTCACCGAGCCGCTGTTGCAGGAGCGCGTGCCGCGCTACGTACCGGTCACGCGACCTCGCCCCGCAGAGTCCACACGCGTCGGGCCCCCCACGCTCGAGGCGGCACCGCGACGATTCCGGTCACCGCACACCAGTTTCCCGAGCGCGCACTTCCTCTCGAACGGCCAGTACACGGCGGTCGTGACGCACGCCGGTGGCGGAGCGAGCAGCTGGCGCGGGCGTTCCGTGACGCGACAGCGCGAGGACGCGACGTGCGACGCGGGCAGCCACTTCATCTACCTGCGGGACGTGCGCAGCGGCCTGCTGTGGTCCGCCGCGTATCAGCCGGTGTGTCGAGAACCCGAACGCTATGAGGTGCGCTTCCTCGCCGACGAAGCGGTGTTCCACCGCTCCGACGACGGGATCGTGACGCACCTCGAGATTACGGTGTCCCCGGAGGACGACGTCGAAGTACGACGCATTTCGCTCGTCAACACGACGGATCGGCTGCGCGAGATCGAGATCACGAGCCTCGTCGAGGTGGTGCTCGCACCTCCTTCCGAGGACCTCGCGCATCCGACCTTCCTCAAGCTGTTCCTCGAGACCGAGTATCGGCCGGAGTGCGGCGCGATCCTGTGCGGAAGACGGCCCCGCTCGCCCGACGAACCGGCACCGTGGGCCGTACATGTGCTCAGCGCCGAAGGCGGTGTGCATGGCGCGGTCGAATGGGAAACCGATCGCTCGCGCTTCGTCGGTCGCGGCCGCACACCGGCGAATCCACAGGCGCTCGACGGCCGGCCGTTGTCTGGAACGACTGGCGCGGTGCTCGATCCGGTGCTGAGCCTGAGGCGTCGCGTCCGAATCGCTCCCGGTGGACAGGTGCGACTCTCGTTCGCGACCGGTGTGGCGCTCAGCCATGCCGCCGCGATCGCCCTGGCGGAGAAGTACGACGATTCCGCGTCGGCATCACGAACGTTTGCACTCGCGACGACCCAGACCCAGATGCGACTCCGACATCTCGGGCTCTCGACCGATGAAGCGCAACTCTACGAACGACTGGCTTCGCGAGTGCTGTGGACCGATGCGTCGCTGCGTGCGGCACCGACCTTTCTCGAGGCCAATACGCTCGGGCAGTCGGGACTGTGGGCCCATGAGATCTCGGGCGATCTTCCGATCCTGCTGGCGCGTGTCGTCGAGGAGAACGATCTCGGACTGGTGCGGCAGGTGTTGAGAGCTCAGGAGTACTGGCGACTCAAGGGCCTCAACGCCGATTTGGTCATTCTGAACGATCATCCGGTGAGCTACCTGGACGAGATGCACGAGCGCTTGCAGGAGCTGCTGGAGAACGGCCCGTGGGCGGCGTGGAAGCATCGCCCGGGCGGCGTCTATCTGCTGCGGGGCGACGGCATGTCCGACGCGCAGCGCATTCTGCTCATGGCCTCGGCTCGCGCGGTACTGAGCGGAGAACTCGGCGAGCTGGCCGATCAGCTCGATCTGCCGCGTCCGATCCCCACGCTGCCCCGCGTCAAGTTCGCAGCGAAGGCGGAAGAGTCGACGCCGGTGGAATCGGACACCGAGATCGAGGCGCCGGTCTTGTCGCACTCGAACGAATTGGGCGGATTCGTCGCGAACGGTCGCGAGTATGCGGTGGTGTTGTCCGGCGATGCCGACACGCCTTTGCCGTGGGTCAACGTCATCGCCAATCCGAACTTCGGCACCGTGGTCGGTGCGACCGGTGCCGCGTGGACGTGGGCCGAGAACAGTCGGGAGAATCGCCTCACGCCGTTCGGAAACGATCCCGTCAGCGAGTTCAGCGGTGAAGCGATCTTCCTGCGGGACGAGGACTCGGGCCGCGTTTGGGGCGCCACTCCTGGCCCGCTTCCACGCTCGCCTCAGGGTGGGCGCTGGGTCACGCGACATGGCGCGGGGGTGACCCGTTTCGCCCATCGCGAACGCGGAATCGAGTGCACAACGGAAGTGTTCGTGCACCCGACCGAGTCGCTCAAACTCACGCTCATCACGCTCACCAACCACGGCGCGTCCGCGCGCAAGGTGGCCGTGTTCGCGTACAACGAGTGGGCACTGTGCCCACCGCGGGCGGGCGAGCAGCGCTTCGTGATCACCGAACGCGATCGGGAAAGCGGGGTGATCCTGGCTCGCAATCCCTACAACACCGACTTCGCGAGTCGGGTGGCCTTCGCAGCCTCGCATCCCGCCGCCACCTCCGCGACCGGCGATCGCCTCGAATTCCTCGGCCGCAACGGCTCGCTGCAACGGCCCGCCGCCCTTACGCGTGAGCGATTGGGTGAACGATTCGGCGCTGGCCTCGACCCGTGCGCGGCGCTCCAGGTACCGGTGGCGCTCGCCCCGGGCGAGTCGAAGCAAGTCGTACTGTCGCTCGGTCAGGCTCCATCTCGGGAGCGCGCGATGGATCTCGCGCGTCGCTTCGCAACCCCCGCCGCTGCGGTAGAGGTGCTCGCGCAGGTCGGCCGCGCATGGGACGAGATTCTCGACACCATCCAGGTTCGAACTCCAGACGATTCCTTCGATCTGTTGATGAATCGGTGGTTGCTCTATCAGTCGCTGGGCTCACGGGTGTGGGGACGCACCGGCTTCCATCAACCGGGCGGAGCGTTCGGCTTCCGCGACCAGCTTCAGGACCTGATGGCGTTCACGTTCGCCGGTCCCGAGCTGTTGCGGGCCCACCTCCTGCGCGCCGCCGCGCGTCAGTTTGTCGAGGGTGACGTGCAACATTGGTGGCACGACCACTCGGGGCGAGGCGTTCGGACCCATTGCTCCGACGATCGGCTGTGGCTTCCGTTCGCGGTTTCCCATTACCTCGCCACCGTGGACGATCCTGCGGTGCTCGACGAACGGATCGCGTTTCTCGAAGCGCCGCCGCTCGGAGCGGGTGAGCCGGATGCTTATGGACAGCCCGAGCGATCCGCGCAGAGCGGTTCGCTCTACGAACACTGTGTGCGCGCGATCGAGCGTAGCCTTACCATGGGCGCACACGGCCTGCCCCTGATCGGTAGCGGGGACTGGAACGACGGCATGAATCGCGTCGGGCATCGTGGCCGCGGCGAGAGCGTTTGGCTCGGCTGGTTCCTGTCACGGGTCCTGCGTGAGTTCGCGGCCGTCGCTGAAGCGCGCGGAGACGCCGAACGAGCGGTGAGATGGCGCGGAGAGTGCGAATTGCTCGGCCGCGCACTCGAGCAGGCCTGGGATGGCGAGTGGTATCGGCGCGCGTACTTCGATGATGGCTCCCCGCTCGGTTCCGCGCAGTCGGCGGAGTGCCGGATCGACGCCATTTCGCAGAGTTGGGCAGCGCTCTCGGGCACCGCTCCCACTCGCCGCGCGGAACGCGCGATGGATGCCGTGCGCATGCAGTTGTTGCGGCGTGACGCCGGTGTGATTCAGCTCCTCACGCCGCCGTTCGACCGCGCGCCGCTCGACCCCGGTTACATCAAGGGGTATCTGCCCGGAGTACGCGAGAACGGCGGACAGTACACACACGCCGCCTTGTGGACGGTGATGGCGATGGCGCGCCTTGGCAGCGGCGACGAGGCCGTCGAACTGTTCCACATGATCAATCCGATCAATCACACGCGCACCCGGGCCGACGTCGATCGCTACAAAGTCGAGCCGTACGTGGTTGCCGCCGACGTCTACACGCATCCCTCCCACATGGGCCGCGGGGGCTGGACCTGGTACACCGGCTCCGCGGCGTGGATGTATCGCCTCGGGCTCGAGTCGATTCTCGGCATCGAACGCCGGGGCTCAGCATTCGCCATCGCTCCGTGCATTCCAGCCGCGTGGGACGGCTTCTCGGTCGAGTGGCGGTACGGCACGGCCCGCTACGACATTCGCGTCGAGAACCCGGCACACCGCAACCGCGGAGTCGCGGAGGTCGAGTTGGACGGCGTCGCGGTGAACGCAGCCGCGATCCCGCTGGTTTCGGATGGTCGAACTCACCACGTCCGTGTCGTTTTGGGAGAGCCGGTCCCGGTAGGAAGTGTATAGTCGGTCACCGCGAAGCGGGCTATGAGATTCGCTCCGAGGCTGCGACACCCGAGGTCAGGTCACATGCGCCGGAATCTCTCGCATCATTTGCTGTCTCTGGGCTTCGGCACTCTGCTGGCCGTGCCCCTGTTGATCGGAGTGCTCGGCCGCGAAGCGTCCGGCGCGCCGGTGTTCTCGCGCGCCGCGCCGGCGAGCCGAACTCGTCTCGCTGCGGACGCCGAGTCGAACGGTCGAGACGTCACGATTCTGAATCTGGATCTTGCCGAGCTGACCGCGTTTCGAGGCGCCGGAGGCGGTCGGCTGAGCCTGCCGACGAATGCCGGCGAAGTGCGTCTCGTGTTGAAACCATTCGATGTATTGGGCGGCGGGCAGGTGACGTTGAGCGGCGCGACCGGCACTCGTCCGGCGGGCGCGAACGTTTCGTTGTTTCGCGGCCAGGTCGATGGAGATGCGGATTCCTGGGCCGTGATTGCCATGTCGCCGACGGGAGTCAACGGCACCTTCGAGTCCAACGGGCGCCGCAGGGTGCTGGCGCCGCTCGGAGCGACCGTTGCGGGAGCCGCGCCGCAGCTGGTACTGGCCGACGACACTCGTGATGAGTCCCTCAGCGCGGCGCGCTGGCAGTGTGGCGTCGAGGGCGCCGACGCCGAGCGAGCGCTCCGAGATCCCGCCCGAGCGGGGCGTGATCGATTGCGACTTCCCGGCGCCGAGGCGCTGGCGACCAGCAGTCGCCTGCAATTGAAGATCGCGGTGGATTGCGACTTCGAGATGTTCGCGAAGCTCGGCGGCGAGCCCACCGCTGCAGCGCGCTACATGCTCGTCGTGCTCGGTACCATTTCACTGATCTACGAACGAGACGTGAACTGCAATTTGATCTTTCCGTATCTCAACTTTTGGACCGACTCGAACGATCCTTACACGGCCAGCACGACCCAGGCACAGCTCCCGCAGTTCCGGAACTACTGGAACGCCAATCGCAGCGGTGTCAGCCGCTCGCTCGCGCACCTGGTATCGGGTCGCAATCTGGGTGGCGGCATCGCGTATCTCGATGTCCTGTGTGGTTCTTTCGGATACGGAGTGAGTGCGATCGACGGCAACTACACCTATCCGAACAACGCGACCACCTGGGACATCGAGGTCATCGCCCACGAACTGGGTCACAACTTCGGCTCGCCACACACACACAGCTGCGATTGGCAGGCGGGCGGCTTCGTCCCGGTCGGCGCCCTGCTCGACACTTGCAACACCGCGGAGGGCTCCTGTAATTCGGCTTCACCTCGTGTGCCCCCCGACAAGGGGACGATCATGAGTTACTGCCACCTGCTGTCTGCGGGGATCAGTAACATCCGGCTCGATTTCCATCCGGCATGCAAGACCGTAATGCGCATGGCGGCCGAGGATGCGACGTGCGAAACCGTCGTGGCGCTGCAGCCCCCCACGGAGCTGATCGGTACTCCGACCTCGACCGGAGTCCAATTGAGCTGGACGCCGGGCACCACGAGCGGCGTGACGTCCTACGACGTGCACCGCAGCCGCTATCAGCTGGACGTCGCAAGCCCGAAGCGCGGCAGCACGAGCTCTCTCGGTTTCACGGACGAGGGATTCGGCACCTATTTCTACCGCGTCCGTTCGATCGGAGCAGCCGATTCCTCGCAATTCAGTGGCGAGCTGAAGGTCACGGCGTGCGGACTCGCAACCGCCAGCTCATTTCCGACCGGCGGTGGACCGATCGCTGCGACGCGAGGCGACTTCAATGAGGACGGAATCGAGGACCTCGCGACTCCGAACTTCGTGGACGGCACGGTCTCGGTCCTGTTGGGCGAGGGAGTCGGCGGAGTCGGTGCCGGATCATTCGCCTCTCCGCTCACCTATTTCGCCGGAGCGTTGCCCTCGTGTGCGGTGAGCGGGGACTGGAACGGAGACGGCATCGCCGATCTCGCAATCGGCAACAATGGAAGCTCGAACGTGTCGATCCTGTTCGGCAAGGGCAGCGCCGGGATCGGCAATGGACAATTCATGTCGAGCTCGACGGTGTCCGGCGTGAGCGCGCCCATGGACCTCGCCAAGGGCGACTTCAATGAGGACGGCATTCTCGATCTGGTCGCGGTGGGAGGCGCGAGCACCGCGACCCTCCTGTTCGGCAATGGAGCGTCCGGGGTCGGCAATGGCACGTTCAGCGTCGGGCCGACGCTCACGGATCTCATTTCACCGCGCGCCGTCCAGGTCGCGGACTTCGACGAGGACGGCATCTGGGACCTCGCGATCGCCCACGATCCTGGCGCCCGTGTGTATCGGGGCGCTGGTACCGGTGGTAAGGGCAACGGCACGTTCGGGCCCGGCACCACCTACCCGTGCGGCGTGACGCCCTTCAGCATCGCCGCGTCCGACTTCGACGCGGACGGCATCGTCGATCTGGCGATCGGAAACATCACATCGAACAACATCTCGATCCTGATCGGTCAGGGGAACGGCGGCATCGGAACCGGAGCGTTCGTCGCGGGCGGCAGCTTCCCGGCCAACGATGCGCCCTACGGCGTGAAGGTCGCCGACTGGAGTGGAGACGGCATCGTCGATCTGGTGGTCGCCAACAACACGTCGGCGCGAAGCGTATCGATCCTGGTCGGCGGCGGCTCCGCAAGCGTCGGCGACGGCTCGTTCGACGCCCCCACCACGTTTGCGACGACCGGCCCTCCTCGCAACACGCAGGTGGGAGACTTCGATGAGGACGGCGCGACCGATGTCGTGTCGGTCAACGCCTCGAGTTCGAGTGTGAACCTGCTCGAAGCCTCATGCCTGCCGACTCTGACTCCGAGCCTCGCGCTCGTGCAGCCCGACGGCGGCGAAGTGTGGCTGACGGGCGAGGAGCGCGAGATCCAGTGGGCACTGGGCCCGGGCGTGGTTGCGGTCCATCTCGAAGTTTCGAGAGATGGCGGCGTCAACTGGCAGCGCATCGCCGAACACCTGATCGGCACCTCCTTTCCGTGGACCGTGACGGAGCCGTTCACCAGTTCGGCCCGCGTCCGTGTGGTCGATGCCGTGTTCGCGAGTCGATCCGACGCGAGCGACACGACGTTCACCATCGTTTCGCCGGCCGCGGTCGCGGCTCCGACGCCACCGCGACCGCGACTTGCGCTCGCCGGCGCGTGGCCGAACCCCGCTCGGCGGCAACTGACGGTTGCGATCTCGCTGCCGGACGGAGCGCCGGCCACACTCGAGCTGCTCGATCTCGCGGGCCGTCGCCTCGCCGGTCGCTCGGTGGGTGGCCTCGGTGCCGGCACTCACCAGGTCAGTCTCCTCCCCGAACGCGTGTTGCCTCAGGGCGTCTACCTGTTGCGACTCGCGCGCGCAGGCGAAACGCGTTCCTGCAAGGTCGCATTCGTTCAGTAGGTCGTCAGGCCAGCAGCCTCGAACGAAAGCGGCGGCTCAGTTTGAGCGTGGTGCCGTCGTCCAGCACCACGTCGTAGTCGCCGTGGCTGGCTGGAATCACTTCACGAACACAGTCGACGCGCACGATCGTACCGCGATGAATGCGCGCGAATCGTTCCGGATCGAGTCCGCGCTCCAAGTCCGAGAGTGTCGTGCGCACCAGGTGCGAGTGCCCTTGCAGGTGCAGTTCCGCGTAGTTCGATGCTGCGCCGATCCAGCGCACTTCCATGGCGGGCACGATCACGAATCGATCGCGGGTTCGCACCGCGAAGCGATGAATCTGACGTCGGCCATCGGCCGTGGCCGCTCCTCGAACGTGGTCGAGCAGCGCAGAAAGTCGCCCCGGTCCCTCACGCGCTTCCCCGCGTGCCAGTTCGAGACGGGCGCGTTCGAGTGCCTGGCGAAATCGCTCTTCGCGTACCGGTTTGAGCAGAAAGTCGACTGCGGCGAGATCGAACGCTCGCAACGCGTGGCGCTCGTGAGCGGTCACGAACACGACTTCGGGAAGATGTTCGCCACCCACGGCTTCGATCACGTCGAATCCATCTCCCTCCGGCATCTGCACGTCGAGGAACAGCAGGTCCGGCTGCTCACGTAGCACCATGCGAGTCGCATCCGCGGGCGTGCCGGCTTCGCCGACGATCCGCACGTCGGGCTCGCTGGCCAGCCACAGCCGCAGTCCTTCGCGGGCAACCGGTTCGTCGTCGACGATCGCGACCCGGATCACGTCGCAATCTCCGTGCGATCGACGGTGCGCCACGGAATGCGAACGCGCACCCTTCCCCCGCCTGCGGGCGCGTCCCCACACGTGAGTTCCCCGGCCGCCCCGTAGAGGAGTTGCAGCCGTTCGCGGATGTTTGCGAGCCCGATCCCACTCGCGTCGGCGGCCATCGCGGCGCCGAATCCGGGTCCGTCATCCGCGACCTCGATCTGCAGCACCCCGGCGTCGCGCCGCGCCGAGATACGCAACCGCCCTCCGCGGGCGGTCGCGAGCCCATGCTCCAGGGCATTCTCCACCAGGGGTTGCACGAGCAAGGCCGGAACGCGGGCGTCGAGTGTCTCCGCGTCGATCTGCAGGTCGACCGCCAGTCGGTCGGGGAAGCGGAGCCGCTGAAGACTCAAGTAGCGTTCGACGAATGCGATCTCTTCGGCGAGCGAGAGTTCGTGGCGGCCCGGCGATTCGAACGAAGCTCGAAGCATCGCGCCGAGGTCGCCGATCGCCCGATCGACCGCCGGGCCGTCACCGCGGCGCGCCAGCACCGCGAGGGTATTGAGCGTGTTGAACAGGAAGTGCGGATGAATCTGCGCCTGAAGGCTTTCGAGCCGCGCGGCGGTGACGGACTGTGCCAGGCGGGCGGTTGCGACTTCGCGCTCGGCGGCCTCGCGACGCGCCTGCAGAAGCAACAGCACCATGACGATCGCGGCGTAGACGCTCATTTCCATCCCGACGTAGAACGCATACATGTGGAGCAATCGATGGCCGGTCGGCAGATCCACGATCGCGTTGGAACCGAATCGCGCATTCGCCATCACCCAGTGGAACAGCAGAATCAGGCTCAGATGCAGCGCCACGAACACACCCGCGCCTCCGAAGTGGGCGAACAGGGTGCGGGCGGTGCGGCCCGGCCGGAACGGGAAGCGTGAGGTCATGAACGCACACCACGGCGAGGCGATCACCACGGTGACCCACATCGGAATCACGCGATGCAGAAACTCGGGACCGGTCGCCGGGTTGCCCTCGAGGATGCGGGTCAGCGTGGTGCGGAAGAGCTCGAGTAACGCGAGCAGCGCGGCAATGGACAGCGCCGTGGCGGTGGTGCGAAGGGGTTGACGCATGCAACCCGATCCTAGCATCGGTGCCGATCCGCACCGCGCGGTCGCAATCCCGCTCGTCCCCGTGCCGATCCCGCCCATCCCGACGCAGTAGCCGCAGCCGGCAGAGGCCATCACTTTGAGCGACGCCACCACGCGTCGACCGATGCGCGCGAAGGCATCCCTTTCGTGGAGGAACACCGTGATCGCCGTTCGCGACCTCACCCGTCAGTTCGTGACGCCGGCTGGCAAGTTTCAGGCATTGAGCGGCGTCACGCTCGAGGTCCGGGCCGGGGAGTTCATGGCGATCGTCGGCCGATCCGGGAGCGGAAAGTCGACACTCCTCAATCTGATGGCGGGCCTCGATCGACCGACGTCCGGAACCGTCTCGATCGGAGGCAATTCGATTCACCAGCTCTCGAATGATCACCTCGCGCGCTGGCGAGGGCGGACGGTGGGGGTGGTCTTCCAGTTCTTCCAGCTCCTGCCGACGCTCACGGTGGCAGAAAACGTAATGCTGCCCATGGACTTCGCCGGCACGCATCCGGGCGGCATGCGGCGCGCGCGCGCCCTCGAGTTGCTGAGCCGCGTCGGCGTCTCGGATCAGGCGGACAAGCTTCCGGCGGCGCTATCCGGCGGGCAGCAGCAGCGTGTCGCGATCGCGCGTGCGCTCGCGAACGACCCTCCTCTGATCCTCGCGGACGAACCGACGGGGAATCTCGATTCGGCGACCAGCGCCGCGATCTTCGGCCTGTTCCGAGACCTCGTGGAGGCTGGAAAGACCATGGTGGTGGTCACGCACGAGCGCGAGGCCGTATCGGGGGTCGGTCGTACCCTGACGCTGGCCGACGGATGCGTCGCCTCGTGAGTGCGCCGCGATGGAAAAAGGTGTGGCGGGATTTGTTCGGACGACGCGGGCGCTCGGTGCTGGTGATGCTGGCGCTCGCCGCCGGGATCTTTCAGATCGGCGTCATGCTCTACAAGTACGCGGTGCTGCAGCCGGAACTGGGCGCCATGTACAGCCGCACCCAGCCGGCCTCGGCGACCTTCGTGGTCGACTCCCTCGACGATGCGCTGATCGCCGCGGTCGGTGCGCTTCGCGGCGTCGCGCTCGCGGAAGCTCGTCCGCTCGTGATCGCGCGGATCCGGGTCGGCCCCGACGAATGGATTCCCGCCATCCTTCAGGTGGTGCGCGACTTCGATCGACTACGCATCGACACCTTTCGTCGCGACCAGGGACGCTGGCCGCCCGCGGCGGGCGAGGTCCTGCTCGAGCGCAGCGCGCTCCAGGTTGCGAAGGCCGCGATCGGAGACTCCGTGGCGATTCGTCTCGACGGAGGCGACCAGGTCTCGCTGACGGTCGCGGGGACGGTTCATGCCGAGGGCCTGCCGCCCGCCTGGATGGAACACATGGTGCCGGGCTTTGTCGGCTGGGACTCGGCGGTACGCGGCCGGACGCACGGCGAGTCCTCGCAGCTGCGCATCGTCGTCGCCGAGCACCCGCTCGACGAAGGCTACGTCCGTGAGGTCGCCGATTCGGTCAAGGCGCTGCTCGAACGGAGCGGGCGCACCGTCGAACGTGTCACGATTCCGACTCTCGGGCGCCATCCTCACGCCGATCAGATGCAGGCGTTCCTCTACCTGCTCCTCGCGTTCGGCATCCTGAGCTTCGGGCTTAGCGCCGTGCTGGTGACCTCGATGGTGCACGCCCACATGAGCGAGCAGCTCCGCCAGATCGGTGTCATGAAAGCGATCGGCGCAACTTCCCGACAGATCGCCGGCCTCTACCTCGGAGAGGTCGCCGTGCTGGCCCTAGGCTCGCTCGCGGTCGGCGTCCCGCTCGGCATCGTGGTCGGAAGGGCCTACGCCAGCTTCGCTGCCGGAGTGCTCAACGCCGACATCTCGCGTGCACCCTTCCCCTACTGGGTGATCGCGATCGAGATCGGCGTCGGCGTGCTGATCCCGCTGCTCATCGCGTGGGTCCCGGTGCAGCGCGCCGCCCGCATCACCGTTCTCGAGGCGCTGAATGACGCTCCGGGTCGGAGGCCGTTCGGAACCCGCCGCTCGGATCGATGGCTGATGCGCAGCACCTGGTTGCCTAGGGCCTTTCTGCTCTCGATGCGCGGCACCCTCGTTCAGCGAGGCCGTCTCGCCCTGACACTGGGCATGCTGGCGATCGGTGGCGCGGCCTTCATCTCCGCGCTCAATGTGGCCGAAGCGTGGACGCGAGCGGTGAATGATGATTTTCGAGTGCGGCGCTACGACCTGGCGCTCCGGCTTGCGCGCCCCACCTCGGTCGAACGAGTTCGCACCCTGCTTGGGGAACTTCCGCTCATCGAGCGCGTCGAGTTCTGGCTCGGAGCCGGGCCCTATCTGATCGGCCCGAGCGGAGTACCCGGATCGACACTCGCGCTTCTCGGACTTCCCGCCGGCTCGACGATGCTGGCGCTCCCGCTGGTGGCCGGGCGGTGGCTGGAGTCCGGCGACTCGCTCGCGGCCGTCGTCAACAACGGCGTGCTCGCGCGCCATCCCGGCCTGCAGATCGGAGATCAGGTGCGACTCCGACTCGCCGGCCGCACACTGGAGTTGCCGATCGTCGGCATCGTCAAGGAACTCACGCCGATGGCGACCGTCTATGCGCCGCGCGAGCTGGTTCGCGACGCGATCGGGCAACCGGATTCCCTGGTGCGACTGATTCAGGTCGTCACCCGCGCGCATGACGACGCCACTCAGCGAAGCGTCGCGCGCAGCATCGAAAGTGCCGCCGAGAGTCACGGCATCGAGGTCGCCGGGATGCACCGCATGCTGGACGTACGACAGGGCATCCTCGATCACCTCGTGATCATCCTGAGTGTTCTGACGATGGCATCGCTGGTCGTGGTGCTGGTGGGCGGCCTCGGCCTCGCCTCCTCGATGACGCTCCAGGTCGTTCAGCGCACTCGGGAGTTCGGCATTCTCGGCACGATCGGCGCCACGCCCTCGACCATCGCGCGACACGTCTGGTTCGAGAGCCTTCTGGTCGCAGTCATCAGCTGGGTCTTCGCGATGCTGCTGGCGGCGCCGATCAGCTATGTGCTCGAGGCCGCATGCGGAAACATCTTTTTCAAGTCCCCGCTGAACTTCCACCTGTCGCTCGTCGCGCCGCTGTGGTGGTTGCTGCTGCTGCTCGTCGTCGCGTCGCTGAGCAGCTTCTATCCGGCTCGCCGTGCCGCCCGGCTCACGGTGAGAGAGGCCCTGACCCATGCCTGACCCGCCATCCTTGGCGATCACTCGATGCGATCGCCGACCGCTCAACACGGAGGATCGATCATGAGATGCATTCGCTTCACGGCTCTGGTCCTGTCACTGCAGTGCCTCGGCGTCGCGGCAGTGGCCGCTGCACCGCCTTCGACCTCCGGCAAGGCCGTGACGTCAGCCATCGAGGATCGCGAGGGCTGGCCGGACACACGTGCCGCAGAGCGCGGCCGCCGCTGGGTGCGCGCGTTCTCGACCGGCGAGGCGGCCATGCGTGAATTCAATACGCGTGAGCTCGCCAGGGAGAGCATCAAGGCAAAGGGCGTCGAGGCCCGCGTCGAGAGCTATCGCAATCTTCGGGAACGATTCGGAAAGCTGGTGCTGGGATCGGTGGTCGAGTCGACTCCGTATCGGATCACGGTCAAACTGCTCGCGTCCGACGCCACCTCGCACGAATTCATCTTCACGGTCGAAGATCGCACGCCCTTCAAGCTGAAGTCGGTCGGCATGCGTGAGCCCGGGCACGGTGGGCACGGCCTCAAGGACTGGTTTCACCACTGATGATGCGGACGCGACACACGTGCGCCGCGGCAATCACCCGCGTGCTACCTGCACTCATCTGCCGAGCTGTTCGGGAACCGGCGCCGCGGGGCGCAGTCCGAGTCGACGCAGAGCGCTTCCCGCCGCTCGGCGAACCTTGCGCCACATCCGATTTCGCACCACGTCCGTGAGCGCCAGCGAGACGGACCACTTTTCGCGAGTGGTGATCCCGCTCTCCCACACTGTCGCGAGCGCCGACTCCGTCACGGCACTCCACGACCGCACTCCGAAGTCCCAGCTCCGCGACAGACTGCGTGCCTGGTAGATCTTCGTGACGAGCGGACCGGGCACCCGTACGAATTCTCCGAGCAGGCTCATGTGAATCAGCCACGGCCAATCGGCCGAGAATTCGCCACCGCGGTGGCGCCTGAGGCCCCCGATGGTGGTGGCGGCGCTCGCTCGAAACACGCCGCGATTCGGAATCCACCACGATCCTTCGATGCGTGCGATCGAACGCGCCCGCTCCGCGCGGCTCGTCGCTCGCTCGAGTGCCAGGTAGCGCTTCTCCGTGCGGCTGCCATCCTGCTCGATCAACTCCACGTCCGAGTAGGCGAGAATCGCGGTCGGATGTGACTCGAGTGCGGCGACGCACTCTTCGATGTAGGTCGGCGCGGGCAGGTCGTCCTGAAAGGCAAAGGTCAGATAGTCAGCCCGTGCCGCCTCCAGCAGCGCGTTCACGTTTCCGACCCAGCCCAGATTGCGAGCCTGACGCATCACCCGAAAGCGTGGGTCGCGTGCCGCGAATCGCTCGCAGATCGCAGCGGTTGCGTCAGGTGACGCGTCGTCCGAGATCAGGAACTCGACGTTCGGATAGGTCTGCCGGGCCAGCGTCTCGAGCGTCTGCTCGATGAACTCCTCGGCGCTCCAGGTGGGAATCAGTGCCACCACGCGCGGCCGGACGCCGATGTCCGTCATTGCGACCCGGCGCCGCGGCGTGTCCGCGCCTCAACGCGGTTCGCGACCTCGACGGCGAACAGCGGCGCAGTGGTCAGCTTGCCGGTATTCACCGAATGGTAGCCATCGTCAGACTCGACTCCGATGCGGGTGCGATCGTGCAGCGCGCTCGCGGCGTCGTCCACGTCGCTGCGGCCGATCGCGACGATTGCGCCCGCGTCGACCCGCAACGTCTCGGAGTCAGCGACACCGGGAAACCAGGCATCGATTCCCGCGAGAATCTGATCGCGGATCTCATTCGCGAGCGCCGTCGGAGTCTCGCCGCGGCACGGTGCGTCCCAATCCTCCGGGGGAACGAGTTCGTGGCTCCAGCCGCGCAGCCCCGCCGGATACCACGAGAGGAAGGCGGCACCACCGCGGCGAACGACGATGTCTCCGTAGCGTCCCAGCACCATCGAGACCGAAGGCGCGCCGTGCAGTCGTGTCGGCAATTGCGCGATCACGCGATACTTGAGGCGATGGAGCAGATCCGCGGGCGGCGCGACGCCGAGCTGGCGATCGAACGCGAGGCGGTGCTCCCAAGTCGCGTTCACGACCTGCTCCGAGTCGATCCGCCACGTCCCGCTCGGGCTCTCTCCCTCGACGCGAAAGCCGTGGCGACCGCGCGTGATCGAGCGAGCGAGGTGCGCGGGCAGGAACGTCACGAGCGGGGAGTCGGCGAGTGAGCGTCGAACGTGCATGGCCAGCACGTCGGTGTCGATTGCGAGCTCCGCGGTCGCGAAACCCGCTTCGAGTCGGCTCGGTTCGAAGAAGGCGGCCAGCTCCGTAGCGGCGAGCGGACGTACCAGCTGATCGAGCCGAAGGCCGAGGTAATCGAGCCCCTCGTCCCCTCGCAGCCACTCGTGATGGCGCGCCTCGACCGCGGCGTAGTGGGAAGCCAGGTCATGCGCCGCGACGACCGAGTCCGCGGCGACGAGATACTGAAACGGCGTCGAGCGTTCGAGCCAGTCGTCGGATCCGTTCATCCAGCTCGCAACGATGCGACGAAACCGCAACGCGCCCTCGAGCTGCAGATCGGCGGTTGCGAGTGAGCGATCGTTTGCGTAGATGAATCCGAGGTGAATCTTGCCTTCGTTGCGAAGGCTCGCCCGATGAATGGCGCAAGCGTCACGTTCGATCAAGGTGCTCGGAAGTCCGCGACGTGCGAGCTCCAGGGCAACCCCGGCGCCCTGGAGCCCGGCGCCGAGCACGATCGTTGAGGCACGAGTCCCGACCATAGGACTCGCACTCTACTCCGTGCCGTTCACCACACCCGAACGCGGGCTTCGGCGGGGCGCCACATCGGGTCGCCCTCCCGAATCCCGAATGCCTCGTAGAACTCCGGCAGATTCGCCATCGGCCCCAGCACTCGCCACTTGGCGGGCGCGTGCACGTCGCTGAGAAGCCGAGCCCTCAGGCGTTCCTCTCGTTGATGCGACATCCAACCGAGCGCGTAGCCGAGAAAGTAGCGCTGAACGGGCGTGAGACCGCCGATCGATTTCCCCTCACGATACTGACGCGTCTTCTTGAACGCCTGCAGCCCCAGCACTACCCCGCCGAAGTCGGCGAGGTTCTCTCCCAGCGACGCTCGCCCGTTGATGTGCAGGCCCGGTAGCGGTTCGTAGAGATCGAACTGCCGCGACATCACTTCGGCGCGCGCCTTGAAACTGCTCTCGTCGGCCGCCGTCCACCAGTTCGAGAGATTGCCGGCCACGTCGTACTGACGTCCGTCGTCGTCGAAGCCGTGGGTGATCTCGTGGCCGATGGTCGACGCGCCCGCGTAGCCATAGACCAGCGCGTCGTCGGCTTCGTCGTCCTTGAGGCCGGGAATCAGAAAGATGCCCGCCGGCAGTACGATCTCATTGTTCGATGCGTTGTAGTACGCGTTGTATGTCTGAGGAGTCATGACCCACTCGGTGCGGTCCACCGGTTTTCCGAACTTGCTGACGGCATCGTCGAACTGCCACACGATTCCCGCCCGAACGTTGGCGGCATAGGAGTCGCGGTTGATTCTCAGCGTCGAGAAGTCCTTCCATCGCGCCGGATATCCGACCTTCTTCGTCATGCGATCCAGCTTCTCGGTCGCTCGCCGTTTGGTCACCGCGCTCATCCACTCGAGCCCTGCGATGCGCTCCCGATAGCTGTCACGGATGACTTCCACGAGCTTGTCGTAACGAGCCTTGGTTCGTGGCGGAAAATAGGCGCTCACGAACAGCTTCCCCATCACCATGCCGAGCGCGTCCTCCTGCGCGTCGAGGGCGCGTTTCCAGTGGGGGCGCTGAGTCGTGCGCCCGTCGAGGATCGTGCCGTAGAACGCAAAGTTCTGCTGGTCGAGTGCGTGGCCAAGATAAGGCGCGTACGTCGAAAGCAGCTGGTAGCGAAGGTAGTGCCGGAGATCCGCAACCGGCGTCGCCATGACGAGGCTGTCCAGCGCGGTCAGGAACTCCGGTTGGCGAATGATCAGGGTGTCGACTTTCGAGAGCCCGTAGCCATCGAGGATCGATCGCCATGCGATGTGCGGAGTGAGCCTCGATGCGACTTCCGCGACGCTTCGTTTGTTGTAGTTCTTGTAGGGGTCGCGTCGATCCTCGAGCTTGCGGCTCGCCGTGGCGAGTGCAGTCTCGAAACTCAGCACCGCGGCCGCTCCACGCTGCGCTTCGCCTGGTTCTGCACCGGCCAACTCGAGCATGCGCGCGACGTGTTTGGGGTATTCGGTGCGAGCCCTGACGACTCCGGCCTCGGGATTGAAGTAGTAGTCGCGATCGGGTAGTCCGAGGCCACCCTGCGATACGAACACCGCGATCACATCGCTGCGCATATCGTCCTGGCCGATGCCGAATGACCACAGGCACCCGGCTCCCTGGCGATTGAGGAACGCGGCGACCTCGACCACTTCGACACCAGAGCGTATTGCGTCGATGCGTCTCAGTTCGCGTTCGAGCGGGGCCGCGCCAAGCTGATCAGTGCGAAGCGTGTCCATCGCCGCAAGCCAGAAGTCGCCGATCTTCTGTGAATCGGAGCCGGGCACCGCGCCTGCACCGGCGGCCGTCTCGCTGATCGAGCGCTTGCGAAGGTAGAGCTCCTCATTGACCTGATTGCCGATTCCCCACGCCGATTCACTGGCGGGAATGGGATGCCGTGCGAGCCAGCCACCATTGGCGTACTGAAAGAAGTCGTGTGCGGGAGACACCGTGGTGTCGCGATTGGCCGCCAGAAGATCCTGGCTCGACGTCGCGGCGGACGCCCCATGGATCGCAACCGCACCCAGCAGCATCACGGCCGCTGCCGCGACGCACGCACTCCATCCGACAGGCTTCGACTTCGACTCCGATGTCATGGCGCCCTTTCGTCGTGACGGCCGGCTTCCTCGCGCTCGGATCGAGCGACGCGGCGCAGCCCCCTCCGTACCCCTTCGATCCTCAGCATAGCCGCACGTCAGGCCGTCACCTCGCGCACGCCGTCACAAGTGCGGTGGATTCGCGACCGAAGTCGGAAAACGGCCGGCGAGCGTGAGAGGTCGCGAATCACGGCGCGCAACCTGCGCTTGCCTGCGCCTGTCGCCCTGCCGCCGCGCCCGGCAGGTGAGGTTGTCGCGCGTTCGGCGGAGGGGCGAAACTGCGGGCTCGTGATCACCCCGCACTTCCTGGAGACCTCTCATGCCTGCATCGTTGCCTATCTCCGTGGCTCGTTTCACTCGCGCGGCCCTCTTGATCGGTTGCATCGCCGCGTTCGCCGGTTGCGACCCGGCACCGAGCAGCGGACCGCCTCACGTCGCTCTCGCGTTCGAAACGTACACCTTGCCGAATGGTCTCGAAGTGATCCTGCGTCGCGATGCGCGGCTACCGATCGCCGCGGTCAACCTCTGGTACCACGTCGGACCGGCGAACGAAGCCGCGGGCCGAACCGGGTTCGCTCATCTGTTCGAACACATGATGTTCCAGGCCTCGGGGCATGTTCCGGAAGATCAGTACTTTGCGATCCTCGAGGGTGCGGGATCCTCATTCGTGAACGCCACGACGGACTTCGATCGCACCAACTATCTCGAGGACGTGCCTTCGAATCAGCTCGAGCTGGCACTGTGGCTCGAGAGTGACCGCATGGGCTTCCTGCTCGATCGGCTGGACGCTGCAAGCCTCGCGAATCAGCAGGACGTGGTGCGCAACGAACGTCGTGAAGCCGTCGAGAACACCCCGTACCAGCTCGCAGAGGAGCGATTGTTCCAACGGTTGTTCCCGAAGGAGCATCCGTACTACGCATGGGTGATCGGCTCCCATGACGACATTCAGGCCGCGAAGCTCGAGGACGTGCGTGAATTTTTCCGCAGCTTCTACGGGCCCAACAATGCGAGCCTCGCAATCGTCGGCGACATCGACGTCGCGCAGACCAAGCAGTGGGTCGATAAGTATTTCGGCACCCTTGCGCGAGGCCCCGAGGTTGCGGTCCCGACCGCGAAGGCGCCGGTGATCACATCCGAGGTGCGTGACACGGTTCCGGATCGGATCGAATTGCCGAAAGTGCTGATGGGCTGGATCACGCCGAATGCATTCCAGCCCGGCGACGCCGAGGCGATCGTCACTGCGCGGCTGCTCGGAGGCGGCAAGTCGAGCAGGCTCTATCGGTCACTCGTCTACGATCAGAAGATCGCTCAGAGTGTCAGTGCTTCGCAGCAGTCGCTGAGCCTCGGGTCGGTGTTCGAGGTCACCCTGACGGCAAAACCAGGGCACTCCGCGGCCGAGTTGGAGCAGCAGTTCGATGGCGAGCTGGGGCGCTTTGCCTCGGAGGGACCGAGCGCAGCCGAGCTGCGCGCAGCCAAGACCGCGCTCTATTCGCAGATGGTCGAACAGCTGCAGCACGTCGGCGGGCTCGACGGAGTCGCGAATGCCTTCAATCGCTACAACCAGTACGTTCAGGACCCGGGATTCCTTCAGAAGGATCTCGAGCGTCTCGACGCCGTCACCGCGAGTGGAGTGAAGCGCTTCGTGACCGAACAGCTCGCTCGCGACCGCCGCGTCGTCATTCACTGCATTCCAGGCGAGAAACGACTTCCTCCCGGACCTCCGACGCCCGCGGCACCAGCGAAGAGCGATCAAACCATTGTGTCGGCGGAACCGTGGCGCAACGAACGCCCGAAAGCCGGCGCGCTCTCGACCACGCCCTTGCCGGCGCCACTGCAGTTCCAACTCGAAAACGGCCTCACGGTGCTGCTCGTCGAACAGCACGGACTGCCGGTCGTCGCAGCCGAACTGGTCGTGCGTTCAGGAAGCGCCGCAGACCCGACGGCCCAACCCGGCCTCGCCGGCTTCACGGCGTCGATGCTCGATGAAGGTGCGGGCAAGCGCGATGCGCTCGGAATCGCACGCGAACTCGAGGCCCTGGGTGCCAGCCTCGGCACCATCGCCTACACCGACGGCAGCGTCGCCTCGGTGAGTTCACTCAAGGGTCAGGCTGCGGCCGCACTCGGCATCATGGCCGACGTGGTGACCTCGCCGACCTTCCCCGCCGGCGAAGTCGATCGGGTGCGCAACGACCGGCTCACCGCCCTGGTCGAACAGGAATCGCAGCCGATGCAGACTGCGATGCGGGTCATGGCGCGCTGTGTGTTCGGCCAGGCGCACCCCTACGGACATCTGTCGCTGGGGTCGTCCGACGCGTTGAAGGCAATCCGGCGCGAGGACCTCGAAGCGTTCTACCGAGGCTCGTACTCGCCCCGCAATGCGGCGCTGGTACTCGCCGGAGACCTCACGGAGTCCGAGGCGCGGCGACTGGCTCGCGGCGCTTTCGGGAGCTGGAGCGGCGATGCGCCGCAATCCCCGGCGCCCGGTGCCGGCGAGCCGACGGACGTACGCATCACCGTTGTCGATCTTCCCGGCGCTTCACAGACCGCGCTGGTGTGCGCGCAGCCGGCGGTCGCGCGCTCGGATCCCGACTACGAAAAACTCAACATCATGAACCAGGTGCTCGGCGGGCTGGTCTCGAGCCGCGTCAACATCAATCTGCGCGAGAAGCACGGCTACTCGTACGGCGCGTTCTCGTTCATTCGGGAGAACCGCGGCGTGGCCCCACTGGTCGTCGGTGCCATGGTCCGAGGAGATGCCACGGCCCCCGCCCTTCGCGAGATCATGCTCGAAGTGGCCGGCATGAAGGCCAGGCCAATGTCCACCGCCGAACTCGAGCTGGCGCGCGAGTCCATCGCTCGCGGCCTGCCCGCATTGTTCGAGACCGCGGCGGACGTCTCCGGCACCGTCAGCTGGCTGTTCCTCTACGACCAGTCGTTGGACTACTACGCGAAGATGCCGGAGCGGCTTGCTTCGCTCACTCCGGCGTCGGTGTTCGAAGCGACACAGCGGGTCCTCGACCCGGATGCGATGCGCGTGATTGCGGTCGGCGACCGCAAGTCGATCGAGCCCGCACTCGTACGTCTCGGACTCGGAGTCGTCACGACCCGGAACTCACAGGGCGGCGAACCGATTCGACCCTGAGCGTCACGCAGCGAGTGGCTCGAAGCCCCCGGTCCCCGGACCGGGGGCTTCGTCACGTCGTCGAATCGTCAGGCTTAGGCAGCGCGCTGTTCCGGATTCGCAATCTGCTCTCCGTCTTTCCATGTTGTCAGCGCGGCGAGCAATCCCTCGATGCAGTCGCTGTCGAGCCCAACCCCGCATTCCCGTTCGAGGATCACGTGCGCCGCCTCGTGACTCATCGGGCGGCATCCTTGAGCAACGCGGGGTGATACAGCGTCTGGCATTCGGTGAGGGCCAGGTGCGGAGCTCGCGGAGTAGAGACTACAAATCCGATGGCACCTGTTACATCCCTGCGGCGCTCGATCGCGGGATGCCGACGCCTCGAGCTCGTGTTTACCGCGACTTCGCTGCGAACCACGGTTGGCATGGAAGGTGCGCTTGTCAGACCCGGCTGGATGCTTCGGACCGACTGCTCACGGTGGGTGTGCAGTCAACCCAGGACGCTTCGGCGCGATGGGCGATCGAAGCACCAGCCGCGTTTATTTCACCGACTTTCTCCCGGCCCTCGTGGCCGCTGATTCAGGAGGAACCCATGAAGCGCAGCCTGATGGTTTCACTGCTGCGATGTGCCGTTGTCACCGTCGCTCTCGGTTGGGCGGCTAGCAGTTCAGCGGCGCCCGATCCCTGGGTGACCGCCAAGGTCAAGATTGCGCTGATGACCTCGAGTGAAGTCTCCGGCCTCCCGATCGACGTCGACACCTTCGACGGGCGCGTGACGCTGCACGGCAAGGTCGCGACCAGGCAGGAACAATCGAATGCCGCGGTCGTCGCCGGCCGCGTCGGCGGAGTGCGTTCGGTTCGCAATCTGCTGCAGGTCGTTTCGTCGAAGGATCGCAAGGTCGTGAACGAGAGCGACGCCAACCTCAAGGATGCGGTCGCGACCGCGCTCAAGAACGAACACGAACTCGACGACAGCCAGGTGAGCGTCAAGTCGGTCAACAAGGGCCTCGTGTTGCTCGCAGGAAATGCGGAGACCCTCGCGGATCACCTGCGGGCGCTCGAGACTGCGGCCCAGGTTGGCGGCGTGAAGCGTCTCGCCTCCGAGATCAAGAGTCCGGATCGCTTCGCCGACCGTGAAATCTGGGATGAGAAGAACCCGCCATCCCCCGGGAACCCGGTCTCCGATGCCTGGATCACGACCGAAACCAAGACGCGATTCATCTTCGATTCGGACATTCCGGCCAGCGACATCAATGTCGACACGCATCGTGGCCAGGTCATTCTCTTCGGGGTGGTCCCGAGCCAGAGCGTGAAGGACAAGGCGCTGCAGATCGCGAAGGACGTGTCGGGTGGAAAGGATGCCAAGGACGAGCTCCAGATCGTCCCGCCGACGATGCAGGCGCGAGCCACGGCGGACGACTCCGAACTCGAGAAGTCGATTCGGACCCGCATCACAGACGCCAGACTCGAAGGGGCGAACGTCTCGGTCGAAGTGAAGGCGGCGGTTGCGCGTCTCACCGGCACCTACAGCAAGCTCGGGGATCGCTACGAGGCACTCCTGATCGCGCGCTCGACCCCCGGAGTGAGTGGTGTGAAGGACGATATGCGGCGAGAGGAAGGCCGCGCGAGCCGCGACTGACCTTCCCACTCACCGGCAACGGCATGAACATTCGGCAGGTCGCGACACGCAGGCGTGGCTCCGGCGGCACCGGGGCCACGCCGTCGCGTTCGGCGCCGCGCGGCCAGAGGCCTCGTGATTCGCGAGGTACGGATGTGCTCGTGGTGCTCAATCCCGCTTCCGCGCGCACCGACGGCAACACACTTCACACCGCGGTTCGCGCCGCGCTGCTTCGACAGCGACTGCGATTCCGGATCGTGCGAATCGAACCCGGCGCGGCCGGTAGCCGCTCTCTCGCCACCACCGTCCGGCGCGCACTGCGAGACGGCTGTGACCGGGTCATCGCGGCCGGCGGAGACGGAACCATCGGCCTGGTTGCGAGCTGCATGTGTGCTCGATCGCGAAGCCGCACGGCGCTCGCGATCATTCCGACCGGAACCGCGAACGTGCTGGCGCGCGAGCTCGGCATTCCCACCACCGTTCCCGAGGCAATCGCGCTCGCCGTGGAATCGCAGACGACCCTCGAACTGGACGCCATGAAAGTCGGGGAGCGACTGATCCTGACACAGCTCGGAATCGGGGCGGACGCACTGATGATCTCCGACACCCGCCGCGCGCAGCAGGAGCGGTACGGCCGGCTCGCCTATCTGCTGGCATTCATTCGTCAGGCGGCTTCATTCCGAAGCATTCACTTTCGATTGAGCATCGACGGAGCCGCGCTCAAGGCACGGGCCTGGCAGCTCATCGTTGCGAATGCCGGGAGTGCGGGAGCACCGCCCTTTTCTTACGGCCCCGGCGTCGATCCAGCGGATGGCGAGGTGGATCTGTGCCTGTTCGACCTGCGCGGATGGCTCGGGGGCGCAACTGTATTCTGGCGGATTCTCACGGGTCGACATCGCCGCGACAACAACACCAGCTACTACCCGGTTCGCGACTCGCTCACGATCGACACCCGTCGCAGTGTGGCGGTCCAGGGTGACGGCGAGCTGATCGGCACGACCCCGATCACGCTGACGGTAGTTCCGCGTGCGATTCGCGTCGTGGTTCCGAAGTCCGGAGCGACACTCGAGGATCATCCCGACGTGGCGGGCACGGCCGACATTCCGCGCGAAGTCTCCAGTGCGACCGCGGAGTCCGCTCCCCTCGCCGCAAACGGCGTGGTCCCCACCACTCCGGCTGCCGCGACGTTGGCCGAGGATCTGAGCGCGATGGTGGCTCAGCATTCGAAGACCTGGGTTCTGCACGGAATGGCCCGGCATCCCATCGCGGCACTCAGTGCGCTCGACGCCGCGATCTACATTCGACTCAATCGCCTCGCGTTCGGCCCTCCGTGGGACTCGCTGCTCATCTGGACCTCGCGTCTCATGCACTACGGAGAGGGTTGGGCCGTCGCCGCGCTCATTCTGGTCGTCCGCAGTCCCGCGCAGGGGGTGCGCGCCGCGGCCGAAATGCTCCCGGTACTGTGGCTGACCATGCTGACCATGAACTATCCGCTCAAACGCCTGTTCCGGCGACGACGGCCGTTCGTGGCCTTCGTCGAAGTGAGAGTCCTCGGACCGCGGCCGCGCGACTTCTCGTTCCCGTCCGGACACTCGGCGGCGGCGTTCGCGGGGGCACTGCTGATGTCGGCGCACGCACCGGGATGGTCACCGTGGTTGTTCGCCGTCGCGACGGTGGTCGGATTCTCGCGGGTTTACCTCGGCGTTCACTATCCCAGTGACGTATTGATTGGTGCGGCCGGGGGCATGGGGCTCGCGGTGCTGTTTCGGCTGCTCCTGCATCGCCTGGTCGAATTCGCTTTCTGAAAACGAAAGGGCCGCGCCAGTTCCGTGACGCGGCCCCCCGCATGCTCGGACTCCCCAGCCGAGCAATCTTCACACTCGGATTCGTCAGACCGATTCGGTCCCCGTCGTCGACTTCACCGTCGAGCGCGCCTTCGAGAGCAATTCGCGTCCGGCCTGTGCCGCGCTCTCGAGTCCCGGCTCCACTTCGTCGGCGATTCGCTTCGCACCGTTCTTCAGGTCGGAGACGCGATCGCGAAGCTCTCCGCTCCAGTCGCGAGCCTTGTCACGGAGCAACTTCCGATTCTCGGCTCCGTTCGAAGGCGACACGAGCAATGCGACGCCTGCGCCGACTACTGCCCCGAGCACGAATCCCAGGATCATCTCGCCATTGCGATCATTGAAGTCAGACATGACGTCATTCCTTTCAGAGTGAGTCGCACGGTGCTGATGACTTTCGCGACCTGCGCGAGGGTCACCACCACGATGCAGCGAAGGCATGAATTGGACATCGATCGGCGACGAATGACTGCACGGTGTCGTACTGCAATCTCGGGGCCACGACCCATATCCGTTGAAATCAAGGGAACTACGGCGATTGAGAGGTGTTCGACAGCCGACTCTCTTGTAAGAACGGGTGTCACGAGGCGCAGAAATGGGGGTCTCACGCGTCATGCCCAGGTCAGCCGGGCAGTGCCGCAACGAGTTCGGCGCGTGGCATGTCGATTGCGCTTAGCTCGTGTACCCCACCGCAACCTCCCTGAACTGCCAAGGAGTTCAACCATGCATCGCATACGACCCCTCACGAATCTGGAGCTGCTCAGCAGATCCGCCATCGGTACGGCGCTGGTGATCTCTTTGACTCTCGTAGGTTCACTTGCGCGGGCCACCGAGATCATTCCCTCGATCGGCATGACCAATGCCGTGGACGAAGGTGACGAGAGCGCGCGTGTGCTCGTCGGCCTGGCGCTCCGACAGAACTTCGGGCCCATCACACCCGAAATCGGGATCACTTACCGCACCGAGGAGCGCTTCGATGGAGTGCTGCGTCAGCGGATGTGGCCGGTGACCGCGTCGCTGTGGCTCACGCCGATCCCGGTGCTCTACGCAGGAGCGGGGGTGGGTTGGTACTACACCACCTTCGACTTCGATCAGGATCGCGTGCCGCTCCTGCAGGACGAGACCCGCCAGGACTTCGGCGTCCACGTCGGCGGCGGGTTGCGATTCCCGATCGCGCCGGCGGCGACACTCGACGTTCACGGCCGTTACGTGATGATGCAGGACCAGGACAGCCGCCTGGTACCGGAGACCTTCGACCCTGACTTCTGGTCACTATCGGCGGGGCTCGGTTTCAACTTCTAAGGGGACCGCAGACGCGATTCGACTGACTCGGCCCCGCCTGGCTCGGTCCCGGCGGGGCCAGTCTTTGCAGCCCTTGCGCGGGGGCGCGTAGGATTTACAATCTCCGTCGCATCGATGTCGGTCTATCGCGGGGGATTTCTCCACAGACCCCCAAGAAACCTCGGAATCCGACGGCTGTTCTCTACCCGGCCGTCGTGGCATGGGGCGTGCCCTTGGAGCCTCACATGATGGACGACCCCGCGCTCTCCCGACTCTCACGTGACTCCATGGCACGGGTCCGAAGAGCCTGGACGCGCACCGGGATGTTCCTGCCGATTCTCATCGGTGTCATCGGGATCGGCACGACCGGCGTGGCATGGTGGCGGGCACGCGAGGCCGCGCAAGCTCAGCAGTCCAGCTTGATGTCGAGCCTCGCCAAGTCCCATCGCGGACGCGTCTACGAAATCGTTCGACGTGATCTGTGGGACTTTCGTGCGCTCGCCGACATGTGGCGAATTCTCGGCGTTCCCGAGCAGGGTAAGTGGGCGTTCGAGATCGAGCTGTTCCTCGCGACTCATCCGAGCGTGGTTTCGGTCGGGTGGGTCGATTCGATGGGAACCCTCAATCGGTTCGCATCGCGCGACACGACACTCGTGTCTCTCAGCACCGAGCAACTCACGCTCGCGGCGACCCACTTGCGCCGGCCCACTCCCGAAGCTGCACGCACCGACACGACCAGCCAGGAATTGACGTATCTCCTTGCGGTCCGCACGCCCGCCGACAGTCTCGGAGTGGCTGTCGCGACTCTGAGTCCACGCGCGTTGTTCACGCAGCTGGGTGCCTCGGCCTCTCCGCTCGTCTCCTTTCGCGTTCGAACCGCATCGGGCAGCGAGGTGTTTCATTCCGCTACCGCGGCGCCCGGGGTCCCGCCGTGGTTGCGTCGCTCGATGGAGTTCACGACGATTCTGGGCTCGGACTGGACGATCGAATACGAGCCGACCCGCGAATTCATGGCGAGCGTCGCGTCACAATGGCCTTCGTTCCTGTTGCTCACGGGATTCCTGTTGTCACTGGCGTCGTTCGCGATCGGATTCCAGATGCTGCGGCTGCACGACTACTCGCGGGCCCTGCGCGAGTCGAACGAGGAACTGGGCGTTCAGCTCGCCTCGCTGTCGACCCGCGACCAGGCGCTTCGTCAGCTCAACGATGATCTGGAGCTGCGAGTCGAACAGCGCACCGGCGAGTTGCGTGAGGCCGTCATCGAGTTGGAGGCGTTCACGCACTCGATCTCTCACGATCTGCGCTCGCCCATCGGCGCGATTCAGAATCTCGCCGCCGTGATCGAAGAAGACTATCGCGAACGTCTCGATCCGGAGGGTCATCGCCTGCTGCTTCGCATCCGAACGGCCGGTGACAGCGCAACACGACTCCTCGATCGACTCACTCAGTTCGCGTGGATTGGCGGGCGCCAGGTCTCCAGAGTTCGGCTGGACATGACGCAGATCGCCCGCGAGTCATTCGCGGTCGTGTCCTCGGGTCCGGTGGTTTCGGGCCCGGTGCGTTTCGAGCTGGCGGAATTGCCTCCGGCGATGGGCGATCCGGAACTGCTCGAAAGCATCTTCGAGAATCTCTTCAGCAATGCGATCAAGTTCACGCGCGATCAACCGACGCCGACCGTGGTCGTGCGAGCCGAGCGGGGCGAGACGGAGAACACCTACGTGGTCTCCGACAATGGCATCGGATTCGATCCCGATGCGGCAGACAGCCTGTTCGAACCATTTCGCAAGTTGCATTCGACCAAGGAATACCAGGGTTCAGGGCTCGGGCTCGCGATCGTCGCAAAGAGCGTACGTCGCCTGTCGGGGCGCATCTGGGCCGAAAGCAACGGCGCAGGCGGCGCGAAGTTCTACTTCGTGTTGCCCGGTGCGCCAGAGCACTCATGAAACCACAGCCGATCATTCTGCTCGTCGACGACGACGATGATTTCCTCATGGTGGCGCGCCGCGCCATCCAACGAGAGGGCGTGCGGGCCGACGTGGTGGTCGCGCACGACGGGCTCGAGGCGCTTCGCACGCTCGGACTCGAGGACGAGGCAGGTGCATCCCCGCGCGCCCGCGACGTCGAGCTGATCATCCTGGATTTGCGCATGCCTTCGATGAGCGGCTGGGACGTCATCCACCGCATTCGCGAGGCACGGCGGACCAGAATGATCCCGATCGTCGTCATGTCGTCCTCGGATCGCCCAGACGATGCGGCGCGGTGCTACGCATTGGGCGCGAACAGTTTCGTGCTGAAGCGATTCGACCCCCGCGGCCCCGGCAGTTACGTCGCCGATGTCGCTCGCTACTGGACTCAATTGAATCACTCGGCCCGGTCCGAGTAACTCGGAGACACACCATGGCGCCCGTCTCGGTATTGATCGTCGATGACGACGAAGAGTTTCGCAGCAGTCTCGCGTTGCTGTTGAACCGTGAGGGTCACTCGATTCGCGAGGCCGGCAGTCTCGAGGACGCGAAGCGACTGCTTGCCGAGTCTACGCCCGACGTGGTGCTCGTCGATCTGGGCCTCCCGGACGGCGATGGCGCCTCCCTGCTCAAGGACGAAGCGGTCGCCGCCCAGTCGGAACTGGTCGTGATCACGGGGAACGCCAGCGTGCCATCCGCGATCGAGGCGCTTCGGCACGGAGCGACCGACTATCTCGTGAAGCCGGTCGAACGCTCGCGCCTGCGGGCGATCTTCGCCAACGTGACTCGAACGCGCGAGCTCAAGACGGAGATTCGCGGACTCAAGCACGAGCTGCGGGATCTCGGACGCTTCGGACGATTGGTGGGCCACTCTCCCGCAATGCAGCGTGTGTTCGACCTGATCGACCGCGTCACGCGCACCAATGCGAGCGTACTCATCACAGGGGAAAGCGGCACCGGGAAGGAAGTCGTGGCGGAGACGATTCATCGCATGGGCTCCCGCAAGGCCGCACGGTTCCTGGCCGTCAATTGCGGCGCGATCGCTCCGTCGCTCATGGAGAGCGAGTTGTTCGGACACCAGAAGGGCAGCTTTACGAGCGCCGATCGGGAGCGGCGAGGCCACTTCGAGGAAGCCAACGGCGGAACGCTGTTTCTCGACGAAGTCACGGAGATGCCGATCGAACTTCAGGTCAAACTCCTGCGCGTGCTCGAGACCGGCACCATCACCCGCGTCGGCTCGTCCGAGGTGATTCCAGTCGACGTGCGGGTGATCGCCGCCACGAATCAGGATCCCCTCGAGGCCATCAAAGCGCGTGCGCTTCGCGAGGACCTCTACTACCGACTCAACGTCTTTCCGATCCAGCTTCCGCCGCTGCGCGATCGCGGGGAGGACCTGGTCATGCTGGCGAACCAGTTCCTCGCGGAAGCCACGGAGCGCCATGGCGTCGAGTGTCGTTGGAGCTCGGAAGCGACTGAGCGCCTCACGAACTATGCCTGGCCAGGCAACGTGCGCGAGCTTCGCAATGCGGTCGAACGCGCGGTCATCCTCTCGGATGGTGTGATTCGACCCGAGTCGCTGCCCGCGTCGGCTCCGATCGACCGGCACGCGACCCATGGGCCGACGCTCGAGGTGCGGGTGGGCGCATCGATCGAGGAGGTCGAGCGACGGTTGATCTTCGCGACCCTCGACCAGCTCAAAGGAGACAAGCGGCGGGCGGCCAAGATCCTCGGCGTCAGCCTCAAGACGCTCTACAACCGACTCAACGCCTACGAGCTGGCCGATCCTCGCGGACACGGCGAGTCCGCTGCGGCCGGCAACGGCACTTCCGGCCAGCTCGCGGCCGAGAGCGCGTAAGCGTCTCGCATCAGAAGCGTGCCTGCAGCTGCGCGATGAGGACGTCGGATCGATTCCTCTGGGCGCCGGTACGGCGACGCACTCCATCGACCAGCAGTCGAATGCGATTCGGAACCAGCTCGACGATGCCTCCGAGCGTCGCGGCCTCGACTCGTCGCGTGGGTCCGAAGGCAGGTCGCTCGAAACGTTCCGCTCGGGCGACCAGTTGGAGCTGCGGCACGACGCGATAGGCCGCCAGCAGGTACCAGCCGAAGTCGTCCCGATCGTGCGCGCGACCGCGGCGATGTCGAAGGATGTACTCGCCGCGCAACAGGCCCCCCTGCTGTTCGATATTCGCCTCGATACCCCACCGCAAGCTGTCGGGACCGTCGCGCGCGAAACTCGCACCCAGCCCGACCTGCGCCACCGGCCGTGCGACGATCCGTGCCACCGCGAGCACCAGGGAGTCGCGGTTGGCGATCGCGTTCTGGCCCTCTCCGTTGAAGACGCCGAGCGAGAGCGTCGCAAACGGTCCAAAGGCGTATTCGCCCATCAATCCGACGTCACAGCGCGGTGCGAGCGAGTCCACCACCGCGGCGAAGTCGGGAGTCTCGAGCACCGGCACCGGCAGCAGGTACTCGCGACTGAACGGGGTCTTGAACTGACCTGCGGTGAGGCCGAACGATCCTCGCGACCATCTGACGATCGCTTCGCGCAGACTGACCATGGCCGGGTTTCGGGCTCCCGCGGAAGCCTCGAACTCGGCAAGCAGTCGATACGAAAATCCGCTCGCCGCGTTGCCATCGACGGAGATCCGCGCGCGATTCAGGGATGCCGTCAGCCCCACGCGCTCCTGCGCGACCTCCCGCAACTGAATGTAGCCGCCGATGCGGGGCAGCTGCACCGCCGGTGTCTACGCGTCGCAACGGTGAAATCCGACAACCAACATCAGTGCCACGGCGAGCGGCCAAGCCCCTTTGGACACGTCGATCCCCCCGTTCTGAACCTGAAGTCACCCCTTGCCGGCAGTGCGCTAAGTACTGCAATATACTGTCGCAACCAGACGGTGAGCACATTAGCATCACTTATCCCAAGCTCCACCGGAGAATTACCACCCTGAACACTCTCGACGTACGCGAGGCCGCGGCCCTGCTTCACCTGGATGTTCGACGCGTTCAGAGCCTTGCTCGAAAGGGAAAACTCCCTGCCGTTCGCGTGGGACGAAAGTGGCTGTTCCATCGCGATCAGTTGGAGCGATTGCTCGGCCTCTCCGAATCCACACCCGCGCCTGACTCATTCTCGATCAGCGCACGAAACCGCCTGCGCGGTCGCATCTCAACGCTTCGAACCGACGGACTGATGGCCGAGGTCACCGTACGGATCGGCGATCAGGAACTGGTTGCCGTGATCACGCGTTCCTCCGCCGAATCGATGGACCTCCGCATTGGGGACGAGGCCTTCGCCGTGATCAAGGCCACCGAGGTCATCGTCGGCAAGCACCGAAAGGAGTCGTGACGGTGGACTGGCAACCGACCGTGAGAGCGCTGCTGGTGGCGTGGTGCGCGATGGTCCTCAATCCCGGTGACGCAATCGCGGAACGCGTGCCGCGGAACGCGCTCCGCGTCTTCGCAGCGGCGTCACTCGCAGAGTCGTTCGGCGAACTGGCGCGACATTTCGAAGACGTGAATCCCGCAGTTCGAGTTCAGCTGAATCTCGCCGGCTCACAGCAGCTCGCTGCGCAACTCGAGCAGGGCGCGATTGCCGACGTCTTCGCCTCCGCCGACGAACGCTGGATGGACCACGTTCGACAGGTCGGGCTGGTGATGGGGACGCCCGCACACTTCGCGCGTAATCGACTGGTCGTCATCGTGCCGCGAACCAATCCCGCGCGCATCGCGCGACTTCAGGACTTGGCGCGACGCGGAATCAAGCTGGTCATGGGTGCGGAATCGGTCCCGGTCGGCCGCTATGGCCGGGAGATGCTCCGCAATCTGGCGAGCGTCACGGGGTTCGATCCCGACTTCGCACGCCGTGTCCTCGCGAATGTGGTCTCTGAAGAGGAAAACGTGAAGGCGGTGGTCGGCAAGGTCCAGCTCGGAGAGGCCGATGCGGGCATCGTCTATCGTTCGGATGTGACGCCGGCGCTGTCGCGATTCGTTCGAACGTTCGAGATTCCCGACTCCGCAAACGTCTTGACGCTCTATCCGATCGCGGTACTCGCAGGCACGCGAGCTCCCGAGCTGTCGCGAGCCTTCGTCGAACTGGTGAGGTCGCCCGAAGGGCAACGCATCCTTGCAGAGCGCGGGATGATCCCGGTCGTCGCGGCGCCGTGAGCCCGACCATTACCTCCGGACGACCGAAGCGCCGGCCCGCGCCGCCGCTCCTTCCCGGCCTCGCGCTCGCGGGCGTTCTGGTGCTGACGGCATTTCTCGCCCTGCCATTCATCGGCCTGCTCGCGCGAGTCTCCCCCGGCCTCATCCTGCAGCGACTCGCCGAACCATCGGTGCAGGCGGCACTGAAACTCAGCCTGCTGACGAGCTTCGCCGCGACCGCGATCGTCGTGGTGCTGGGACTCCCCACCGCGTATCTGCTCGCAACCCGAGAATTTCCGGGCAAGCGCCTGCTCGAAGTCCTGATCGACCTGCCGATGGTGCTGCCCCCCACGGTGGCCGGCTTCGCGCTCCTGTTGGCCTTCGGACGCATGGGACTCGCGGGCCACCTGCTGAGCGGAATCGGTGTTGCGATTCCCTTCACGACACTCGCCGTGGTGCTCGCCCAGATTTTCATGGCGGCACCGTTCTTCGTCTCGCCCGCTCGCGCGGGTTTCGCCCGCGTGGACCCGCGACTGCTCGAGGTTGCCGCCACATTGGGGGCCTCCGAAGCGCGGCGATTCTTCCGCGTCATGGTGCCGCTCTCCCTGCCGTCTCTGATCGCGGGTGTCGCCATGAGCGCCGCTCGTTCGCTGGGTGAATTCGGCGCGACCATCACGTTCGCCGGAAATCTGCCGGGCGTGACACAGACCATGCCGCTGGCGGTCTATCTCGAGCTGCAGTCGGACCTCGACACGGCGGTCGTCCTCTCGATTCTTCTGCTCGCCTTCTCGTTCATCCTGCTGCTCGGTTTGCGCTCAGCACCCGCAGGCTGGTGGGGGGATCGCTCGTTTGCTCCAGCTCGAGGTACGACGGCGGCTCGGTAGCTTTCAGCTCGACGCCTCGCTCACCGCACTCCCGGGAGAGATCACGGTGCTGGTCGGCGAGAGTGGCTCTGGAAAGAGCACGCTCCTGCGATTGGTCGCCGGCATCATCGAACCCGATGCGGGGCGCATCGTGCTCGATGAGGTCGTCCTGTCCGACTCGGAGACACGGCAGTTCGTCGCCCCGGAATCGCGCTCGGTCGGCTACCTCCCGCAGGACCTCGCCCTGTTTCCGCATCTCGACGCCTTCGGGAACATCGCGTTCGGGCTTCGCGCATCCGGAGTGGGAGCACGCGAAGTACGGGACCGCACTCGCCAGATCAGCGAGCGGTTCGAATTGTCGGCGCTTCTCGATCGACGGCCGGCACAGCTCTCGGGCGGGCAGCAGCAACGAGTGGCGCTCGCCCGCGCGCTGATCCTGGACCCTGCGGTCTTGCTCCTCGACGAACCGCTCTCGGCGCTCGATGTCGGGACACGTCGCACGGTGCGAGGTGAGCTCAAGCGAGTTCTCGATGGACTCGCATGCGTCACGCTCCTCGTCACGCATCACCCCGCCGAAGCGCTTGCGCTCGGCCATCGCATTGCCGTGTTCGAAGGCGGGCGCATCACTCAGACCGGCACCCGCGAGGCATTCGTACGACATCCGCGCTCGCAGTACGTCGCAGCATTTCTCGGAGTGAATCTATTCAGCGGCGAACTGACGCACTCGAATCCCGACGGACTCGCCACCGTGAACTTAGGCGATTCCACGCTCACGGTCCCGGATCCGGGACGAACCGGTCGCGTTCAGCTCGTCGTTCATCCGCACGACATCGTCCTGTCGGTGACCCCGCCGGTCGGCAGCGCGCGGAACATCATGGAAGGCGCAGTGACCGAGCTGATTCCCGAACCTCCGAAGGGGGATCGGGTTCGAGTCATGCTCGACAGTCGCCCCCCGCTTGCGGCTCAGGTCACGGCCTCGGCGATCGCTGAACTCGGACTTCGCCCCGGCGTACACGCCTTCGCGTCGTTCAAGGCCACCGGCGTCGAAGTCCTGCCCGAACCCTGACGTCACGGCTCTCGAGTTCGAATGTCAGCAAGGCGTCAGCACGTCGTGACTCCGTCGATCCATTGACCTCGTGAAGCATCTCAGCCTCATCGGCCATTTGGGCCGCACGCGGTCCCGCCCCACCCTGGAGGCGTCATGTCGATCCGGCCCGTCAAACGCATCGTCGAGTCTCAGCCGACGCTCGAGGGCGCCGGAGTCAAACTGCGTCGAGCATTTGGCTTCGGAGATACGACCGAGACTGATCCGTTCCTGCTGTTCGATGACTTTCGCAATGAGCGCCCGGTGGACTACATCGCCGGCTTTCCGTGGCATCCTCATCGTGGCATCGAAACCATCACCTACGTGCTCTCGGGGTCGGTCTCGCATGGCGACAGCCTCGGCAACCAGGGGACACTCGGCGCCGGCGACGTTCAGTGGATGACGGCCGGTCGCGGCATCCTGCACCAGGAAATGCCGCAGGGCGACTCCACGGGACGCATGCACGGATTCCAGTTGTGGGCGAACCTTCCCGCTTCGCTCAAGCTCACGGCTCCCCGCTACCAGGATGTCGTCGGCAGCGAAATTCCGGTCATCACGGACGATGACGGCACTCGCGTGCGCGTCGTGTGCGGAAGTTTCTGGGGTCGTCGGGGACCCGTCGACGGAATCGCTGCGGACCCGAGCTATCTCGACGTGTGGGTGCCGGCGGGACGACGCAAGACGCTCCCGGTGGAGATGAATCGGAGCGCGTTCGCCTACGTCTTCGAGGGCAGCGGCTCGTTTCGAGACGCCTCCCCGCCTCTCGGCGTGCTCACTGAGCAACCCGGCCCGACCGAAACCCTTCTGCGTGAGCAGACCGGCGACCGTTCGCTCGTGGTGTTCGATCGTGGCGATGAGGTGACCGTGCAGGCCGGGGAGCACGGGATCCGATTCCTGCTCGTGTCCGGCAAACCGATCGAAGAACCGGTGGCGTGGTACGGACCGATCGTGATGAACACGAAATCCGAGCTGCAGCAGGCCATCGCGGAACTTCGCGACGGGACGTTCATTCGCGAGACTTGACGAGTCGCAGGTGTGGGCGGTCACGCCGGCTCGCGCGGCCGCCCTTCCGACCGCCGACTAGCGGATGACGACCACACGCCGAGTCCCCAATACGCGACCGTCAAGCGCAAGCCGAACGAAGTACACGCCTGCCTTCGGCGACCACTCGACGCCTTCCCGCCAGGTGACCGTGCGTACCCCGGCAACGGACTCGATCGAAGTCGATCGCCCCACGACGCGCCCCGAAAGATCGCAGACCTGCAGGTCGACGCGACCCGGTCGTGCAATCGAATACTCGATCGCCAGCGGGCCGCGGGTCGGCGACGGATGGACGCCACGGAGTCGCGTCGCCGAAGCGTCCTCTCCGACATCGGCGGTCTGAGAAGTTCCGATGCCGTTCAGATTCACCGTTCGGTCGGGATCGCCGGGCAGATCGCTGTCGAGCGCGAGTGTCAGCACATCGTTCCGCACGCCCACTGCGATCGGATTGAAGATCACCGGAACCAGCGCCGTGTCGCCCGGCGAGATCGGAAACGATGTCGCTCCGAGTGCGTAGTCGAGGCCGGCGTTGAGCGTTCGAATCAGATTCGTCGACCCGATCGCCTCGCTGCCGTTGTTCTGAATCAGGATGTTCTTGGTCTCGCCGGTGCCGGTATCCCAGGCCTGATTCGCAAACGTCAATGCGTTCGGTGGCGTTGGAACGGTCACGATCAACAGCGGCGCCACTCCGGTACCGCTGACGCCGAACGCATCCACCGCCGCATTGCCATCCTCGAGCGTGAATGTGCAGGCATCCGCGCCGCGGTTCACGGGATCGTAGCTGACGTTGACGTTGAACGATTGTCCGTCGGTCAGAAACGCAGGCGTCTTCGGCGTGACGGGAAGGCCTTCGAAGAAAGCATCCGCCGTGAACTCCGAGCAACCGCTTCCGGAGATGAATCCAAGAATGATCGTCGCGCTGCCGTGATTCGTGATCGTCACCGAAGTCGACGCGAGCGGCCCCGAGATCGATACACTCCCGAACGCCACCGACGGCGGTGAGATCGTCAAGGTGCCCGAGAATGCTTCGGGCGCCAGGGTGAGTGCACCGGCGAGTGATGCCATCCATCGCCATGTTCGACGCATACGGACCTCCGTGTCTTGATGCGTATCCGAGACTGCCAGTGACGCAGTCTAGGGCGACTGCGGCGCACCAGCAACCGCCTCGCGGGGCGCCCGCCACCTCAACAGGAGCATGAAGTGCATCGCTCAACTCGTATTGTGACAAAGCGATGAGTGCAATCACGAATACTGCGAGCAGGTCCGGGACTCCGGCACTAGAATCCCCGCGCTGGCCGCGTCTTCGAGCGCGCCGCCGCCGGGTGTGATTTCAAGGCGGCCGCGGGATCCCAACTCTCGCCGGATCTCGGGCTTGAAGATTCCTCCATCACGGATGGAGCCAGAGTGATTCCTGCCCTCACGCGGGCGCGCCCGCGTGCTGTGGTTGCTTTCGTGTGTGTTCGCGCCAAGCCGCCGCGAACCGACTCCGAGGAGGAAGTAGATGAAGCGTTGGTCATGGTCGGCGGTGGTACTCGCCGCGCTGATGCCGTGTCTCGCCCAGGCGGGAATGATCGGAATCGGTGCCTACGGCGGCCTCAGCATTCCGATTGCTCAAGACGACAACGGGCAGGGCCCGATCTTCGGCCTGAGGGTGCCGGTTCGTCTGGCGCCGATGTTCACCGTCGAGCCGTTCTTCGCGATGACGCAAGCGGGTGACGCCGATCAGGAAATCGGTGGCATCCAGTACACGCGGGACGGATTCGAGGCCACCGGCTTCGGCGCTAATCTGCTCCTGACGTTCGGCGACAAGATTCAGTTCTACCCGTTCGGCGGACTGTCGATGAGCACTCTGAGCCGAGAGGGATCCGAGGATCTCGAGCTGACTGGTTTCAATTTCGGACTCGGACTCGGCGTCTCGCCGGTCGAGAAGGTCCGCCTCCACCTGCGCGGTGAGGGTCAGTCATTGATCAAGGACGAGCGCGGTCGGATGTTCGGCAATGTGACCGTCGGCGTCTCGTACGATCTCTTCCCCTTCGGACAATAAAGGAGGCCGCACATGATTCGACGTCAGAAGTTGTTCGTGCTCGTCGGCCTCGCGCTGACCCTGCTGTTGAACACCGGATGCCTTCGCGCGATCAAGCTGTTCTCCGTCAACCTCGACAATCTCTCGGCCGTGAACGGAAATCCGGCGGCCGGCTTCTTCGTGGACCTCGCGGAAGAGAGCAGCGAGTACGCCGACAATCAGGACAAGATCAAGGCGGTCGAGGAGTACACCCTGCTCGGCGACGTTCGCAACAACCTGGCAACGCCCGTCGAAGCCGAGGTGTGGATCGTTCAGGATCCTGGCTCGCCGACGCTGCTGGTGGACAAGGCCGATGTAGTGACGGCCGGCGGCGTCAAGCTCATGACGTTGACGCTCGCCGCCAACGAGACCAAGTCGATCGAGTGGAGTCGCAATCCCCTCGGCTGGCTGTTCGCCTCGTTCGGGGGGTCGACGGATCCTGTCGTCAACGAGCTGGAGGGCGATGGGCTGTTCGAGCTTTACGTGTTCGGCAGCACCGGGACGTACAACGTGGATGTCCTGAGTGCATCGTTCGTCGTGACCGTCGACGTCGGACCGTAGTCGCCGTCGGATCCCGATCGAGAGCACAGCGCCGGGCTCGTGATTCGAGCCCGGCGTTTTCACGGGTCCTGCACCGTCACGGGTACGCGCTGTGTCGCGCCGTAGCGGTAGCGCAAGGTGAGCGCAAAGGTGTCTCCAGCCACGAGCGGCCGCACCAGATTGAGCAGCATCACGTGCATTCCTCCGGGCTCGAATGAAACGCGATCGCCCGCGCGCAGGTGGATGGAAGCGCGCCGCCTCATGCCCACGCGTCCTTCCGCGTCGCGCGTCGCCTCATGAAACTCCGCACGACTCGCAACGCGTTTTGGCACCTCCACCCCGAGCAGCTCATCGGGCAGCCTCGAGGAGAGCGACAAGTAGACCGCGCCATGGGCCGCGTTCGGAGCCGTGCTCCTCGCCCACGCTGAAGTCGCCTCCGGAGACTTGCGCTTTGGTAGAGCAATCGAACCCTGGCCGCTGCCGATCGAAGCCTTCGAGCGGGCGCCGAGCATCCGCATGAGATCGCTCGCCATCGCGTCGGGTGTCGTTCCGTGCTCCCACTCGAGAACGACATCGCCGTGATCGTTCACGAGGTAGCAAGAACCGGTGTGGCTCACCTCGAGCACGCCGCGCGGACTTCGCGTCACGACCGAGGACGCTCCGAACGCCGACTCGGCCTCGGCCAGAGCACGCGGCGATTCAGGACGCAGCGCATGACCGTTCGCGACGAATGACACGACGTAAGGCGCGAGCACCGGCAAGGAGTCTCGAGCCAGATCGACCGTGATGAACGCGAGTTCGACCCGCTCGCGCCCGGCAGGGAGTCGAGCCAGGGCATGTCGGACATCCGCGAGTGTCGTCGGGCAGATGTCGGGGCAGTTCACGAATCCGAAGAACACGATCAGGAAACGGCCGGACGATGGACGCAGATCGAAGGGTCGAGCCGCACCCTCGGCGAGCGCTTCCATCATTCCCGCGGATGGCACCGACCGTCCCTCCACGACATGCCCGTTGAATGGCGTCGACGAGGGACGAGAAGCACAACCGGACAGCGCGAGGAGCGCCGCAAGTGACACGCAGAGGCGAGCCCATTGCAGGGACCTCTCAGACAAGTTAAGTTGCCTCAACACTGCTCAACTCTCTCTTTCTCGGCCCTCGATCTTCGATGTGGCGCCGTGCGACTCCGAATGCGAGGTGCGACTCGATGGAAACGTGGAAGCGATTCGGTGAGCAGGAAGTCTCGCACTCGATGGCGCATTATCTTCAAGCCGTCGCAACACTCAAGCGCGGCAAGGGACACGCTCGGGTGGGCGACATCGCCGAGCACCTCGGAGTTTCGAAGAGTGGCGTGACCTCGATGCTTCGCTCCCTGCAGGCACGGGGTCTGGTGGCACACGAGCGTTATGGAAGTGTCGAACTGACCCCCAGCGGTGAACTCCTCGCCGATCGCACCGAGTCGAGTCGCAGGGTCCTCACGTTGTTCCTCACCGAGATTCTCGGGATCGCGGAACCGGTCGCGAATGAGGATGCCTGCATGATCGAGCATCTCGTGAGTCCGGAAGTCTCGATCGAGCTGCTGCGCCTCACGAACTTCATGCGTTCCGAACATCCGGCGGTTCGCGAGTTCATGGCCGCCTATCGCGAAACGCCCAGCGCTTGCAACGATCATGGCGCGCGCAGCTGTCGGTCCTGCGGTCCCACCTGCCTGCACGAGTCGCTGGTGCGCGAGGTCGGTGAGGCCGGGCAGCACGCGTGAGCGACCACGGCAGAACCGAATTGCCCGAGGACATGACGGCCGATCGGCTGGAGCCCGGGGAACCGGCCACGATCCTTCGTATCGATGGCGAGCCCAGCCTCGTGCGTCGACTGATGGAACTCGGGCTGGTGCCGGGCACCGTCCTCACTCTGGTGCGGCGCGCTCCGATGGGCGACCCGATCGAGGTCGCGGCCCGCGGGATCCATCTCTCTCTGCGACTCTCGGAGGCGAGCCGTATTCATGTCGCGAGTCACTGAACTGCAAACGGCGCTCCGCACGGTTGCGATCCTCGGAAATCCGAACGCCGGCAAATCGACGTTGTTCAATCAACTGACTGGCCTTCGCCAGAAAGTCGGCAACTACCCCGGTGTGACGGTCGAGAAGAAGACCGGCCGCTGCGAACTTCCTTCCGGTCGCAGCGTTCAGATTCTCGACCTGCCGGGCAGTTACAGCCTGCAACCCAACTCGCCGGACGAGATGATCGTGCGAGACGTCCTGCTCGGGCTTCAGGACGATACGCCCCCACCGGACCTGATCATCTTCGTCGTCGATGTCACGAACCTCGGCCGCCACCTGTACCTGGCCCTTCAGGTGATCGAGCTGGGGCGACCGCTGGTACTGGCGCTCAACATGATGGACGCAGCGCGCGCCCAGGGTCTTCTGATCGACGAAGCGGCGCTCGAGCGGGAGCTCGGCGTACCAGTGGTCGGCATCGCGGCTGCGCGTGGCGAGGGTCTCGGAAGTCTGCGGCGACTCATGGATCGCGAGGTCGAGCCCTCCGCGAGACGCTTTCGGCAGTGGCCACCGCACCTCGAGCGGGTGCTCCAGCGACTCGCATCGCGGTTGCCCCGACACCCCGAGCTCCCCGAACGCGCCCGTCACGATCTGGCACTCGCGCTGCTGCTCGACGACGGCGAAGACGATGCCCTCGCCCGCCACGCCCCCGCGGACGTCCTGGACGATGCCCGCACGCTCGCGCGGCGACTGGACATCCAATCCCCTGCGTGGCGCTCCGACGAGGTCGAGGGTCGCTACGAAGCGATTCACGAGATCGTTCAGCGCGCGACGGTTCAGCAGGGGGCGATTCGCGATCGAACTCGTGAACGCGTGGATCGAGTGCTCACCCACCGGATCTTCGGTCCCGTGATCTTCGTGCTCCTCATGGGTGCGGCATTTCAATCGGTGTTCGCTTGGGCCCAACCCGGAATGGATCTGATCGACGCGCTGGTCGGGCGATTCTCGCTGCTGGTGAGCAGCCTGTTGCCCGCCGGGCCGCTTCGCTCGCTGCTCGTCGATGGCGTCATCGCGGGCGTCGGCACCACGCTCACGTTCATTCCGCAGATCGCGATTCTCTTCTTGTTCATCAGCGTGCTCGAGGACAGCGGCTACATGGCGCGGGCGGCGTTCATCATGGATCGACTGATGGGACGGGTCGGCCTTTCCGGCCGGGCGTTCATCCCGATGCTTTCGTCGTTCGCCTGCGCGATCCCCGGCGTGATGGCGACTCGCACGATCGACAACCGGCGCGATCGACTCGCAACCATCATGGTCGCCCCGTTCATGTCGTGCAGTGCCCGCCTGCCGGTCTACGCATTGCTGATCGGCGCGTTCATTCCCCATCGCTGGGTCGGTCCGGTGACGCTCGCAGGCCTGACCCTGTTCTCGATGTATCTCCTCGGCGTTCTCGCAGCCATCGTGGTCGCCGCGATTCTCAAACGCACCGTGCTGCGAGGGGGCAATCCCCTCTACGTGATGGAGCTGCCGCCCTATCGCATGCCCTCGTGGCGTTCCGTACTCGCGACGGTTCGCGAGCGCTGCGTGCTGTTCGTGCGCAAGGCGGGCTCGGTGATTCTCGCGGTTTCAGTGGTGCTCTGGTTTCTCGCGTCCTACCCGCGCGGCGGCCCGGAGATCTCGAGTCTCTCCGCCCAGATTTCCGCCGCCGAGACTGCCGGTGACGTTGCGGGCGCACGCGCGCTGGAGCGACGTATGGCGGGCGTGGCGCTCGAGAACTCGTTCGCGGGCAGAGTGGGGCGGTTCCTCGAGCCCGCAATCGCACCGCTCGGTTTCGACTGGCGGATCGGCATCGGACTCGTGACGTCCTTCGCCGCGCGGGAGGTGATGGTCTCGACCATGGCGACGGTCTTCCAACTCGGGGATGCCGACGAATCGTCCGAGAGCCTGCGCGATCAGATTCGCAACGCGAGCGATGCTCGGACCGGGCGCCCGGCCTACTCGCCGCTCATGGGGGTGAGTCTCATGGTGTTCTTCGTGCTCGCCTGCCAGTGCATGTCCACGGTCGCCGTGGTGAAGCGGGAGACCAACTCGTGGCGCTGGCCGATCTTCATGCTGGTCATGATGAACGCCCTGGCGTGGCTGGCCTCATTCGCTGTCTACCAGGGCGGCCGCCTGCTGGGATTCCCGGCGTGAGCCCCTTCGGACTCCAGGACGCCACGGTCGCCCTCGTTGCGCTGCTCGCCGCAGGCTGGCTGGTCCGCCGCCGATTTCGGAGCCGGCCGACTGACGCGACGTGCGAAGGTTGCCCCTCGGCTGAGGATTCATCGGCGGCGCGCCCCGCGCCCCAGGCCACTTTTCTGGTGGGGATCTCGGAGCCCGGCGCGATCGCCGGGCCCCGGCTGCCGGTTCGAGATCCGGATGGAGCCCCGACCGCCGCTCCTCCGCCTCAGGGGGTGTAGCGCTTCTTCTCTACGATCGCTGCGACCGTTCTCGTTCCGAGAGTGAACGCCGAGCGGAACTCGCCCTGAACTCCGACGTCGGCCCCCTCTCGAGGCGCTCCGTTGTCCTTGCTGACCACTGGTATGGACCCGGTCCCGTCGTTGATCTCGTAGGCGCCGTATCCGAACACGCCGATCGATTGGGTCACTTTCCCCGCCACGCGAACCGTCTGTTTGTCGAATCGTGAAGGGTCGTCGAGCAGGGTCTTGATGGTCGTGACGCCGGCGGCGCCCTTGCAGCCGGACATCAGGACGATGGTCAGAATTGCGACACCCAGCAGGGCACTTCGGAGCGGCAGGCGCGTCATGGCGTCTCCCCGGATTGAGTTTGAGTCGGTGGGTGTGCAGGTGAGCAGCGACCCTAGCACTGCGAGTCATTTTCCCCGACCTCACGATTCTCTCCATCTGGCTTGCTCCGACAGCCCCCTCTCGGTAGAGTATTCGGCAGCGAAGCGGAGTTGCAGTCCTCAAATAGGCTGATCGACGGATAGACCAGCCACGGCAAGGCCCACGCCCATCAAGCGTTGCAGCGGTTCCTTCGTGGATCGCATCCGCTTGATGCCGAGGATTGTCCCCCCCAATGTCATTCCTCCGCCGCTTCGCGCGTGCGCTTCAGCGCACGTCTCCGATCGTCACGACCCTGGTTCTCGCTCTCATCTTCGCGCTCACGACCTCCGTGGCGCGGGCAAGTCTGCGCGTACCCGGGGCGACCTGTCGGCTCGCGACGGAGGACTTGGACTCGTCTGGCGCTTCAGGCCGGTCGGACGTCCAACCTGGTCCGTCGTTCGATAACTGGACGGCTGTTTCCAGTTCGCCGCAAGGCGACGAAACGACCGACTCGGGCCTGAGCTCCTCCCCGGCGGAGACCACGGGACACAACTCCCACCTCCCCGACCTCAGCATCGACAAGCGGCATGTCGTCGACTTCGAGGTCGGGCAGAACGCGAGCTTCACGCTCGCGGTCCGAAACGTCGGAGACGCCGCGAGCAATGGAACGATCACCCTGGTGGACGCCCTGCCGTCCGGGCTGACGTTTGTCTCGGCAACGGGTTCCGGTTGGACCGTCTCCACCTCGGGCAGGACGGTCACCGCCCGATTCGGTTCGGCGATCGCGAGGGGAGACAGCGCCGTGCTGGTTCTCGTCGTCGCGGTCGGTCCCTCCGCCGCTCCCCGAGTCATCAACTCGGCGACTATTTCGGGTGGCGGCGACTGCAATTCTGACAACAACTGCGACACCGACAAGGTCGACGTTCGGGGTACCCCCGACCTCAAGATTTCGCTGAAGCAGAAGAATCACCCGTGCGTCGGTGATACCGCTCGGTACCTGGTGACGGTCGAGAACTGCGGTAGTTCGCCCACCTCGGGAGTCATCACCGTCCTCGACACGCTCCCCGCCGGCCTGACGTTCGTTCGCGGGTCGGGTTCGGGCTGGAGCTTCGAAGTCGACGGCCAGGTCGTCCGTGCCACCCACCCAGGCCCGATCGCTCCCGGCAGCTCGCGTAGTTACACGCTCTACCTCGCGGTCGACGTGAGGGCGTATCCCGAAGTCCTGCACGTCGTGAACGTGTCGGGCGGCGGCGACCGGAACCCAGCGAACAACCGCGCCGTCGACAAGCTCGACGTATGCGGCAAGCCCGACCTGAGAATCGACAAGCAGCACGCGGAGGACTTCAGGGTCGGCGAGAACGGTCAATTCACGATTGTTGTTTCGAATGAGGGGGTCGTGCCGACGACCGGCACCATCACGGTCCGCGACACGCTGCCCAACTCCCTCACCTTCGTGAGTGCCAGCGGCGCCGGCTGGACGTTCACGAACAGTGGCCAGATCGTCACCGCAACGTACCCTGGACCGCTCGATCCCGGAGCAAGTGCGAGCTTCACTCTGATCGTCTCCGTCGGACCCGGCGCGGCGCCCGAAGTCTGCAACGCGGCCACCGTTTTCGGTGGAGGCGACTGCGATCGCAAGAACGATCGCGACGAGGACTGCGTCAAGGTCGAAGGCGGCAAGCCGGATCTGATCGTCGACATCAAGCACAAGAACTCGCCGTGCGTCGGCGACACAGCGCGCTACCTGGTTCGCGTTACGAATCGCGGCACGGCTACCACGACCGGAAGCATCGTCGTGGTCGATACCCTTCCGCCCGGACTCTCGTTCGTCCGGGGCGCGGGAGTCGGCTGGACGTTCAGCGTCGATGGTAATGTCGTTCGCGCCTCGCATCCTGGGCCGATCCCCCCCGGCTCGACGCTCGACTTTCAGCTCTATCTCCTGGTCGGCCCCGCCGCATATCCGAGCGTCACGACCACGGTGACAGTCAGCGGCGGCGGGGACGCCAACGATGACAACAACCGGGATAGCGATTCGCAGCCCATCTGCGGCAGGCCCGACCTGTCGATTCGACTGACTCACGAGAATCAACCGTGCGTCGGAGATCTCGCGCGCTTCCGCGTCGTCGTCCTCAACGTCGGCACCGGGCCGACGGTCGGCTTGATCACCGTGCGAGACACGCTGCCGACCGGACTCATGTTCGTGAGCGGCAGTGGCAGCGGGTGGACGATCGGGAACGCCGGGCAAGTGGTGATCGCGACGCACCCTGGCCCTCTCGAGGCTGGCGACTCGCTGGGCTTCACGTTCGAAGCGCTCGTCGGCGAGGCGGCGCAGCCGAGCGTGGTGACGGCTGCAACCGTGAGCGGCGGCGGCGATCGCAATCGCCTCAACGACCGAGATACCGACCTGCTAAAGGTCTGCGGCCCGCAGTCGCCCGACCTCGCGATCGACAAGCGTCACACCGCTGACTTCGTGGTCGGTCAGAACGGGCTCTACACCATCGTCGTGACCAACGTCGGCACGCTTGCGACCACGGGAACGATCACGGTGC
>JABFRW010000030.1 GCA_013140805.1 Candidatus Eisenbacteria bacterium | reverse complement strand
GTCCGGATCCGCCGCGCGCCGCCCCGAACCGCGCGGCTGCGGACGGCGGCGCAGGCGCCGCACCTCATAGCGCAGCTTGCCGCCGCTCGGCATCGCCTGCACGGCGTTGAGCGTGACGTTGAGCAGCACCTGAGTCACCAGATCCGCGTCGATCCACACCGGAGCCAGTCGCGGTGCCAGGTCGACTTCGACCTCGACGCCGGCACGCGCGACCGCCTCCTCGGCGAGCTGCAGCACCCGCTCGATGCAAGGCCCGAGCGAATGGGGACGCAGCTCCGGAGCGCGCGGGCGAGCGTACTGGAGCAGGCTCGTGACGATGCGGTCGAGACGCGACACTTCGTCGAGGATCACGGTCACAAAACGCGCACGCTCGTCGCCTGGATCGAGTCGCCGCAGCAGCACCTGCGCGCTGGTTCCGATGCCCGCGAGCGGATTGCGAATCTCGTGCGCGACGCCGGCCGACAACTGGCCGAGGGTCGCGAGTCGTTCGTTGCGGCGCAGCTCCTGCTGCATGCGTCGCAGCGTCGTCTGGTCGCGCAACGTCACCACCACCCAGGGTGGGCGCCCGAGGCGATAGCTGCGAAGCGCGACCGGCAGCTCGGCGCCGGCCGGGGTGCTCAGCACCACCTCGCGCTCGGTGTGCGCGGAGCGATAGGCGTCACGCATTGGATCGTCGCCCGGCACCACCGTGCGAACCACGTCGGCCGCCCAGCGTCGCAGCAGGCGCGGGCGCTGAAGCCCGAGCATCCGCGTGGCCGCCACGTTCAGGTCCCGGATGCGACCGACCGGATCGAGTACCAGTACGGCGGCGTCCGCATCGGCCAGCAGGGTGCGTGCGAGCACCTCGGGTGGTGGCTGCGCCCCTCCCTGAGTCGATCGCGGGCGCGTCATGGGACTCGCTCGGTGCGTTCCATCGCGCGCGGAGTATAGGGAACAGGGATGCCGCGCGAAAGGCGCGCGAGCTGCGACGACTCAGTGCGTCGGCGGATCCAGTGCTCGCAGCACCGATTCGATCAGCCGCGACTTCACGTCGTCACGATCGTAGTGGCCGGCCACGATGCGGGCACGAGCCGCGATCACTTTGGACCAGCGCACGGTGTCGTCCCGGCGGCTGGAGGCCCCGCGAACCACGCGAACGGTCGCGCGGCGGGGACGAGGGCGAGACTTCGATCGCTGATTACCGGCCATGCCTTGGTTCGCGGCGCCCGCGGCGCGCGCCTCCGCCGAGGCCTTCGGCCGCGCTCGGCTCAGGAAGAGCCGCGAGGGTCGCGCCTCGTTTGATCGCCTGCGGCGTCGCCAGCGTCCGGCGTTCCTCCCGGACCACCCTGCGCACGCCGATTTTCCTCCTGGATGCGGGCGTAGATCTCCTCGCGATGCACCTTCACCTCCGGCGGCGCCTCGATGCCGAGCTTCACCTGGCCCGAGCGTACCTCGAGCACGGTGATCTTGACCGAGTCTCCGATCCGGATGTTCTCTCCTAACTTCCTTGTTAGGACCAGCATCGTGAATTCTCCTCCACTCCCGCCCGGGAATCGTTCCCGGCTTCAGGGCGTATCGGCATGACGCGACACCGACTTAAGGCGAGAATAGCCCGAGGCCGGTGTCGCGGCCAAACCGCTCGCGGCGACGCGTCGTTCCGGCCGTGGAATCACGCGATGAACACTTTCGTTTGCTGGCTTTTTCGCGCCTCGCCAGTCCGAGCCGCGGACTCGCGAGTTACTCAGATGCCACCAGGGCGCCCGCGAGTTCACGCGAAAGTTTTCCGAACGCCTCGATCGCTCCCTTCGCATCGTGACTGGAGGCGATCGCCCGCATGAACGCCGCTCCCACGATCACGGCGTCCGCGCCACTCGCGAGTTTCCGCGCTTGCTCGGCGTTCGAAATGCCGAAGCCGACGGCGATCGGGAGCTGCGTGTGCCGGCGAATCGCCGCAATGCGCTGCGAAACGTCACCCGCCTCACCCCCTCCGGCCCCCGTCACACCGGTGCGCGCCAGGCAGTAGGCGAATCCGCGGGCACGTGCCATCAGCAGCGGCAGCCGCGCATCGGGGGTGGTCGGCGCGACCAGCACCACGGTATCGAGACCCGCGGCGTCCAGGGCGCCCCAGATCTCGGGCGATTCCTCGGGCGGAAGGTCTGACAGGATGACGGCATCGGCACCGGCGTCCCGCGCTTCGCGCGCGAAGCGCTCGACCCCGAAGCGCACGACCGGATTCGTATAGGTCATCAGCACGATCGGCAACGAATCGATTCCGGCCGCGCGTGCGCCCTTCACCAGCTCGAGTACCGCGGAAACGTCGACGCCGGAGCGCACCGCGTGTTCCGACGAACGTTGGATGTCACCGCCATCCGCGATCGGGTCACTGAACGGGATGCCGATCTCGATCGCGAGCGCCCCCGACTCGGCGGCGACACGGATCATCGCGGCACTCGATTCGAGATCCGGATAGCCCGCGGTGAGGAACGGGATCAGCCCCGCACGACCCTGGCGCGACGCGAAGGCACGGGCAAGCCGGCGTGGGGGATCGGAGCTCACGACGCGCGGGGCCAGCGGCCCCGGTTCACTCGCCGAAGGAGCGGCGCCCGACCGGGGAATACCACGGGTCGAGCCAGGCGCCGCGCATGTTTCCGTACTGAAGCGGCGAGCGCACGTCCTGATAGGAGACGTTGATCGAGAGCGAGCGCAACGGCTGGTAGTGCAGATTGAGCCCTTCGAGGAAGAAACCGCTGTTCAAGTTGCCGCCGCCACCGAACGCGTTGCCGAGGCTCACGCTCATCTGAAGCGGGCTCTTGAACTGGTAGCTCAGGCGCGTCACCTGCAGGCCGCTCGAGGCTCCGCTCCAGCCGGTGCCGAACGACAGCTCGGTACTGATGTGCATGCGCGAGGTGTCGATCCAGCGCGACGGCATCGCGAGCGCGCTGACCGGAACCGAGGTGCCCTGGCCGCCCGAGAACGAACCGGGCCCCGACCACGGCATCGCGCAGACCGCCGCAGGAATCGCGGCGCACGCGAGAGCGAGAACGACGGTAGCGAGACGCTTCATCACGTGCACGAAGCTAAGCGGGGCGGGAGTCGGTGTCAATCGCAAGCGACCGCCCCGTCAGCGCAATGTCAGGTCGGGCTTCGAGCCGGCGGATCAGGCCGCCTGCTTGAGCACGATGCGAATCACGATCTCCTGCGTCTGACCGAGCGCCGGCAGTGTCACCGGAACCACGATCGACGCGGTGCCGTTCGCCATGGCTTCGACGGTGGCCGCCGGATTGTTCTGGATCGAAGGTGCGCCGACGTCGCGGCGCGCCGTCGCAGGGGCGACCGCAGCGACGGTCTCCGCTGAAACGGTGGTGAGCCGAGTCGGTGCTGCCGCCGGTGCCGCTGCGGCTCGCGCGGGCTCCGGCGTCGCACGCGGTGCGCTCTCGGTGGGCAGCTCGATCTGTCGACCGTAGTCGAGCCCGCCTTCGGCCACCGGTTCGGCGACACGACGCGGTCGCTCGGCCGGCTCCGCCAGTCGGGCGGGTGCACTCGGAGGAGCGGCAACGCTGGTCGGCAGAGCCGCCGGACTGGTCGGACGCACGGGCGTCGGATCCTCGAGCTTGGCGGCTTCGCGGATCGGCTGCGGTGAGGTCTGCCCCGGACCCCGGCGCAGATCCTTCGTCACCTTCTCCATCAGGAGGTGCGAGATGCCGCGGAAGGTCTCGAACACGCCCTTGCCCTGAGTCGCCACAGCTTCGAACGACGGGAACTTGGCGCCGGGATTCAACTCGGCGTTCAGCTCGTCGACGGTGTAGACGTTCGGCAGGTCGCGCTTGTTGTACTGGATGACCCACGGAATCTCGTCGAGGCTGAGCTTGTACTCGGCGAGGTTGTCGCGAAGGTTCTGGAGGCTCTCTTTGTTCTCCTCCATCTTGCCGACTTCGCTGTCGGCCACGAATACGATCGCGTCGGCGCCCTTGAGCACCAGCTTGCGGGTCGCGTTGTAGAACACCTGGCCGGGAACCGTGTAGAGCAGGAAGCGAGTCTTGAACCCCATGATCTCACCGAGATCGAGCGGCAGCAGATCGAAGAACAGCGTGCGATCCGACTGCGTCTTCATGCTCACCATCTTGCCGCGGCTGGTGTCCGGTACCGCTTCATAGATGGCTTCGAGGTTCGTCGTCTTGCCGCTCAGGCCCGCGCCGTAATAGACGAGCTTGGCGTTGATTTCCTTGCCGGAGTAGCTCACGACGACCACGGTCGATTCCTCCTTGTGCGACTCCACCCTGGATCAGGGCCGAGCGGACGGTGACTCCCTGCCGCCCCTGCTGGCACTCGTTCTCGATGGCTAAGATCGGCTCGGCCCGACCTGAACTTGAACTGAAAGATCGCGGGCGGGCGCGCGGCCCCACCCTGTCGCAGGGAAATCCCATGGAGCCCCTTGCCGCCCTTTCTCCACAGGCGCCCTGAGGGTGATCCCGGTTCGCCTCGGAGGAGCGTGAGCCTCGCCGAGAAGCACCCGGGATACCGGATGGGGCCAGCGCGTTCGCTCGCGTGCGGGCCGGCTTGTCGCTCCGCTCCCGCCCTGCACTTCGAACACGACTTGGCCGGGTTTTCGGCCGGGACCCGGGGCGGCTTGAGGTCGCGGAATCCTAGAGCGCCGCAGCCTCGGTCGCGTCGCGACGCAGCCAGATCCCCGGGCGCTCCTGCACCCGTGTCTGCATGCGCTGCGATTCCGGGTAGTGGGCGAGGAAGATGCGCTTCAACTCCTCGCACTGCACGGTCGGGAAATAGCGTCGAACCGGAGCGAACATTTCGTCGCGCGACGAGAACACGAACGCGGTCAGCTCGGTCACGCGCTCGTACTGGTTCGCTCCGTAGGCTGCCTCGGGCGTGTCCTCGAGGTCGAGCCATAGCGACCCTTTGGCCTCGAGCACTTCGAACCCGTGCTTGGCGGCCATCAGGAACTCCCACAGCCCGAAGATCTCGAGCGGCACGAAGCGCGGTGTGGCGTCCCCCGACACTCCACTTCGTCGGATATTGCAGCGCACCAGTTTCTGATTCGGCATGATCCCTCCGTGGCAGCATGGCGGCGCGAGTGGATCGATTGCGGAGCCCATGCTAGGGGGGTTCGGTTCGAGGGTCAACGCGCAACCGCATGCGGCTCCAAGATCTAGCCCCCCTCCTTCGGCATCGTCCAGCCTTGACGCTTCCGCACTCAGGACGTAGCTTCGCGGCGCTTCGCCCCCCAGCCCATGCGGTCCCGGACGACCGTCTGCCGCGCGCCCGAGCGAGGAGTGAAAACCGGATGTCTCGACTGGTCTACGGCTGGCTCACGGGACTCGTCGCCAGCCTGCCGCTGTGGCTCGGCTACGGGATTGCGGACCTGCTCACCGAGGCGCACTTCAGACTGTTCGCGGCGCGCCGCCACGCGGCATTGGCGAACCTCGCGGTCGTGCTTCCGCGAGCGACCCGCCGGGAGCGCATGCGAGTCGCGCGCGAGATGATGCGCAGCTACAACCGCATGATGTTCGAGTTCTTTCGCCTTCCCCACGTGACGCGATCGGAGCTCTGGAGCTCGATCGAGGTGGTGGGTCGCGAACATCTCGCGAATGCAGCCGAGCGTGGACGCGGCGTGATTCTGTGCTGCACCCACATCGGCAACTGGGAACTCGGGGCGCTGCTCGTGGCGCACTGGGGCTACACGATCTATGCCGTGGCCGGCGTGCAGCTCAACCGCTGGCTCGCCCCCGCGGTGCGCGAGAGCAAGAGCGAGCTGGCAATTCACACCGTTTCGCCTGAAGACGGCTTCCGGAAACTGCTGCGGGCGCTCGAGCACAAGGACATGATCGCGCTCATGGTCGACGGCGACATCTACAGCCATGGCATTCCGGTCGAGTGGTTCGGGCGCGAGTCGCGCTTTCCGGCCGGTCCGGGAGTGCTCGCGCAGCGCACCGGAGCGCTCATCATCTGCGGTTATTGCGAGCGCACCACGCCGGGCCGCTTTCGGGTCGTGCTCGAACCGGCGCTCGACCCCACCACGTTTCCCTCGACTCTCGCCGTCAATCAGGCGATCGCCGCACGGACCGAACGGCACGTGCGCGAGCATCTCGATCAGTGGTGCATCTTCCGCCCGCTGTGGGAAGGCTCGGCGAGCGCCGACGCCTCACCCGCGACCGAAGGGCATCGCGTCGAAGCGTGAAGATCGGGATCGTTTCCCAGAGCTACTACCCGCGCTACGGCGGCGTCACCGAGCACGTCCATCACACCGCCGTCGAGCTGCGTCGTCGTGGCCATGAGGTCACGATCATCACCAGCCACTTCCGCCGCGGCGAGGTCGAAGAGCCGGGAGTCGAGCGCATCGGCTACAACCTGCTGATCCCGTTCAACGGCGCCTTCGTGGATCTCGCGGTCGGATGGCGACTGCGCTGGCAGCTCGGTGAGCTCTTTCGCCGCCACCGCTTCGACGTGGTGCACACCCACGCTCCGGTCGTGCCGACCCTGCCGCTGTTGTCGATCCAGATCGCACCGTGCGCGCAGGTCGGAACTTTTCACACCACCGGCAATCCCGACGCATGGCTCGAGTGGTCGTGTCGCCTGCTCGAGAAGGACGTCGGCCGGCTTCACGAGCGCATCGCCGTCTCCAAGACGGCGCGGAAGTTCGCGGCGCACTTCTTCCCGGGCGAGTACCACGTGATCCCGAACGGCGTCGACGTCACGCGCTTTCACCCCGAGGTCGAGCCGTTCGAGGAGCATCGCGAGCCGGGCGTCGTGAACCTGCTGTTCGTTGGGCGCCTCGACCCGCGCAAGGGCGTCCATCATCTGCTCGCCGCAATGCCGGGCGTGGTCGCGCGTTCGAACGTGCCGGTGCGCCTGCTGCTGGTCGGCGATTCGTACCTGCGCCACAAGCTTCAAGCCTCGGTGCCCGCGAACCTGCGCGATCGGGTGCGGTTCCTGGGCCACGTGCCGAGCAACGACCTGCCGCGCTGGTATGCGACCGGCGACATCTTCGTTTCGCCGGCCTCGGGTCAGGAGAGTTTCGGCATCGTGCTGGTCGAGGCGATGGCGAGCGGTCGGGCGGTGGTCGCCTCGGACATCCCCGGCTATCGCACCGTCGTCACTCCGGACCGCGACGGCGTCGTGGTGCCGCCCGGCGACGTGAACGCGCTGGCGGAGAAGATCGCCGGGCTCGTGAACGATCCCGTGAAGCGCGCCTCGATCGCGGCCCGCGGTCGTGAGCGGGCGCTCGAATTCGCGTGGCCGCACATTACCGATCAACTCGAGCGGGTGTACGAGAGCGCGCTGCGCCGTCATCGCGACGCCCAGTCGGCGCGCGGGCGATGAACGCCGACGACCGGCTCCCGGTCACGGCGGCCGGAGCGGAAGGCATCCCCACCGCAAGTACTCCGCTATTCGCGCAACGCAATTTCGCGGCACTGTGGTGGGGCCAGCTGATCTCGATGCTCGGCGACCGCTTCACCTACCTGGCGCTGCTCGGGCTGCTCGCTTCTCACACCGGTCAGTTCCGCGAGGATCGCTCCTCGCTGCTGCTCTCGCTGCTCGCGAACGTGATGCTGGCGCCGGTGCTGCTGTTCGCACCGTTCACGGGTGCGTGGCTGGATCGCGTCAATCTCAGGCGTGTGCTGCTGATCTCCGACTTCATGCGCGCGGTGGTGGTGGTGTTGATCCCCATCACGTACCAGGCCACGCAACACACCGGGCCGGTCTTCATCCTCGTGTTCTTGTTGTTCTTCTGTAACGTGTTCTTCCTGCCGGCCAAGAGTGCGATGACGCCCGAGATCGTGCCGACCCATCAGCTCATGGCCGCCAACGCGCTGCTCTCGGGAGCCGGAATCGCGGCAACCGGAGCCGGCATGCTGGCGGGCGGCTGGGTGGTCGATCACTGGGGCTGGACGACCGCACTGTGGATCGATGCGGTCACCTATCTGATTTCGGTCGGAACGCTGGCGCTGATCCGCTACCACCCGGTCGAACGCCCGGCGATGGTGCAGCGCATCACGGTCCGTTCCTATCTGGTCGAAGTCGGTGAAGGCTGGGCACTGCTGACTCGCAGCGCGACCGTGAGACTCGGCATGCTCGCGCTCGGCGCGGTGTGGCTGGGCGGCAGCTTCCTGCACGTCGCCGGCAATCAGCACATCCAGCGCGCGGCGAGTGTGCCGGGCATGGAGCGCGTCGGCGTGCTGATGTGCGTGCTGGCGATCGGAAGCGGCGTCGGCACCTGGTGGATGAACGCGCACGGCAGGCGCCTGCGGCCCGCGCTACTGCTCGGCATCGGCCTGGTGCTGGCGGGCGTCGGAGTGGGAGCCGTGGCGGTCTCGACGCGATTCGCGGTGTTTGCGCTTGCCGGCTTCATGATCGGGCTGTCGATCGCACCGGTGTTCGTGCTGTCGGAAACCCTGTTGCAGCTCGGCGTCGAGCTCAGCCAGCGCGGCCGGGTATTCAGCGCCCGTGACTTCCTCATGCGCTTGCTGTTCATGGTCGGGGTCGCGCTGGCGGGCGCGGTCACGCGCCAGAGCGATACGCGTGCGGCGCTGCTGGCGGCCGCTTCGCTGATCGCGGCCATCGGCCTGATCACGATGGCGACGGGCCGCAACGTCTCGGTCGCGCTCGCCCAGGCTCCGCCTACGAACGAGCCTCGACCCCGGTGAGCAGGTCGACCGCCCAGCGCTCGCGCAGCACGCGCTTGAACGCGACGCTCTCCGCCTCGCCCCCGAGCCGACGCCGATACTCGTCGTAGGCGTCGAGAATCGAAGCGCCGAACTCCGCGAGGACCCGACCTTCACGATGAGCGGCTGCGAGGCGTTCACCGCCGTCGGCCGCGACCGCATCGAGCAGTTCGGTCGCGAGCTGTTCGGCAGGATCGCTCGTCACCGTGGTCGCGCTCGCGTGCTCCGGCACCGGTTCGCCGAGTTCCTCGGCGTTCACTTCCGCTCCCACCGCGAACTCTTCGGAGGGCGACCAGAACGAACGGGAGACGCGGGCCGCTTCGGCCTCGGCCGCCGCGGCGATCGAGCCTACGGTTTCTTCGTCGTCGCGCTTGACGACGAACGCCGCGCCGCACGCCGGGCAGCGCACACGCGCGCCGCCGGGTCCCAGGAGGTGATCCGGCAGCAGATACGCGGACGAGCACTGCGTGCAGTAGACGTTCATCGTGACGGCGCCTCGAGAGCGCGGCGGCATTGTGCAATATCGGCCGCGAATCCGAAAGATCGAGCCGGAAGTCGGCGTCGGCGCGGGTTCCTCCCCCGGCGGCACGCTACCCCGCGAGCGCCAGCTCGAGCGGCTCGCGGTAGCGTTCCAGCAGTCGGTTGCGAAGGGTCTGGAACTCCGGGTGTGCGAGCAGCCGGTCCTCCATCACGACGCGAGCAGCGACCACGCGTGCCCGTTCGAGCAGCGCGCGATCTCGCGACAGATCCGCGATCCGGAAACGCGGCAGGCCGCTCTGCCGCACGCCCCACAGATCGCCTTCGCCGCGCAGTCGGAGATCGGCTTCCGCGAGCTCGAATCCGTCCCGGGTTCGCACCATCACTTCGAGGCGCTCGCGTCCGATCGGGGTGGCCGCGCGACCTGGCACCAGCACGCACACCGAGCGATGCGCTCCGCGACCGACGCGCCCGCGCAGCTGATGGAGCTGACTGAGGCCGAAACGGTCGGCATCGAGCACCAGCATGAACGTGGCATTCGGGACGTCGATGCCGACCTCGATCACGGTGGTCGCGACCAGCACCTGCACCTCATTGCGCACGAACGACTCCATGACGTCGCGTTTGGCGTCGGACTTGAGACGCCCGTGCAGCAGCCCGACCCGATAGGGGGCCAGCAGCGGGTGTTGTGAGAGTCGCGTCCATTCGGCTTCGGCAGCCTTGACGTCGTTGCGCCCCGCGTCTTCGATGAGCGGCACCACGACGAATGCCTGTCGTCCCTGAACGAGCTCCTTCGCCATGAATTCGATCACCTGCGGGAACTTCTCCTCGCCCGTGACGCGTGTCACCAGGCGCCCGCGGCCATCGGGCCGCGACCGCAGCTCGCTCATGTCGAGGTCGCCATAGCGTGCCAGCGCCAGCGTGCGAGGAATCGGCGTCGCCGAGAGCACCAGCACGTCGGGAATCACGCCCTTCTTCGCGAGTGTGGCGCGTTGCCGCACGCCGAAGCGATGCTGCTCATCGACGATCGCGAGCGCCAGCTCCGGCATCGGCACCCGATCCTCGAGCAGCGCGTGAGTGCCGACCACCAGCAGCGGCTCGCCGGCCGCCAGCCGGGCTGCGATCGCCTTGCGCTCGGCGGCCGGCGTCGAGCCGGTCAGTGCCACGATCGGTGGACCCGCAACACCGGCGAGCCCGAAGTTGCCCGAAGGCTTCCCCGCCCCCGCGTGCGCGACGACGCTGACGTCGGCGACGAAGCGCGTGAGTGTTTGCGCGTGCTGACGCGCGAGGATCTCGGTCGGCGCCATGAACGCGACTTGATGACCCGCCTCCAGCACGTGGAGCGCCGCCATCAGCGCGACGATCGTCTTGCCGCTGCCGACATCGCCGACCAGGATGCGGTGCATCGGCAGGGGCCGCCGGAGGTCCTCGACGATCTCGTGGATGGCCTTCGTCTGATCGGCCGTCAGCTCGAACGGCAGTCGCCGCTGCACCTCGATCGCGAGCACGCCAGGCCCCGCCGAGATGAGCCCGCGTCCCTCCTGCGCCAGGAACTGGCGGCGCAACTCGAGCACCACCTGCAACTCGAAGAGCTCATCGAAGGCGAGCCGCGAGCGAGCTCGCTCGAGTGCCGCGTCGTCGATCGGAAAGTGAATGTTCTCGAACGCCTCGCCGAGCGGCGCAAGCGACTCCGCCACCCGCACGGATTCGGGCAGCGGATCGATGACCTGGCTCGCCACCGCATCCAGCGCCCTCCGCACCGCCTGCCGCAAGCCGCGGGCCGAAATGCCTTTGGTGAGCGGATGCACTGGAACCAGTCGGCCGACGTGCAGCAGGTCGGCGACTTCTTCCTCGACCACCTCGAACATCGGGTTGACCATGCGACGCTCGAGCGGATCCACCTCGCCGCTCAACACCACCTGCAGGCCCTTTCGGAGCGTGCGGGCGAGGAACGACTGGCCGAAGAAGTAGGCACTCACGACCCCCGATTCGTCCGCCACCGAGCAGGTGAAGTCGGTGCGGCCGCCGCGTGACCGCAGCGCCACCGCCTGCTTCACCTCGCCGCGCACGGTGAAGAGCGCGCCGGGACGCAACTGAGCGATCGGCACGAACTGGCGCGCGTCGAGCCACGTCCGCGGCACGTGGCGGAGCAGATCTTCGACCGTGCCGATGCCGAGCTTTTCGAACAGGGGAGCGCGGCGCGGACCGACGCCCGGCAGGAATTGGATTCGCGTGTCGGGCGCGAGCGGCGGTGCTGCATGCGAACGAGTGGCGGCGGTCACTCGTGCATCTTACCGGTAGAGCGATTTGACCGCGCCCCAGGTCGAAGGGCGAGCCGCGGTTCCGCCATCTGCGCCCGGTCGAACAGCCGCGGCAATCAAATTCACGCCCGATTTGCCGAGCCCCCCGCCGCCCTGCTAGTCTCCTCGTCCATTTCTCAGCCGGGTGACCGGTGTCTCGCAGGAGGATTCCCGTGGCTTACAAGTGCAGCGTGTGCGGAAAGGCCGCGATGACGGGCCATTCGGTCAGCCACGCGAACAACAAGACGAACCGGCGCTGGAAGCCGAATCTTCAGCGCGTCCGGGCACTGGTGAAGGGGCAGGTCGCCAAGGTGAATGTCTGCACCAAGTGCCTCAAGGGCAATAAGATCGAGAAGGCGGTCCGGGGCCGCCACAAGGCTGCCGTAGCCTGATCGCTCGCGACTTCTCGCTCGCGCGTCGGCGCCCGGTTCGCCGGGCGCCGTTCGTGTTTTCGGCCTAGTCGGACGACGCCTCGGTGCGCACCAGAAGCTCGCGCCACGCCAGCTGCTGACGGGGTAGCGCGCAGAACGGATCCAGATCGAGCGCGCGGGCGAACGCGGCATCGGCCTCATCGGTACGGCTCTGCGCCGCGAGCGCCCACCCGAGATCGGCATGTGCGGCCGCGAAGTCCGGGTGCCGAGCGATCGCCGAGCGCAGCGCGCCTTCCGCACCTCGCGCGTCGCCCTTCACGAGTCGGGTGCGTCCGAGTTCGGCCTGTGCGTCCGCCCACTCGGGACGCCGCGACACCAGCTCGACGAGCAGGCCTTCCGCGGCCTCCAGGTGGCCGAGCCCGCGCTCGAGACGCGCGAGTTCGAAGCTCGCAGCCGCATAGCCGGGCTGAAGCTTGAGCGCCGCCTGTGCGGCGTCGCGCGCCGCGTTCCAGTCTCCGGCTTCGCGGCGCGCGCGCGCCAGCGCGAGTTGCAGATCGGCATGATCGGGCTGCAG
>JABFRW010000029.1 GCA_013140805.1 Candidatus Eisenbacteria bacterium | reverse complement strand
GGGAGAACGTGGGCAGCGCGTTGTAGAGGTACACCGCGAACGAGCCGCCACCGCCCGCGCCACCGGTGCCGTTGACGCCGTTGTTGCCGGCCGCAGGATTCCAGACCCCAGCGACGGTCTGGCCGCCGTTCGCCAGGGTCGCGCCGTTCGCTCCGTCACCCGGCGTGCAGGAGTTGAAGCCGTTTTGGCCGATGCCGCCGGGCGAGCAGGAGAAGGTAAAGCCGCCGAAACCGCCACCGTTGCAGCCCAGGCTGGGGCCACCCGGGTTGCCATTACCGCCACCACCGAGGCCGCCCGTGCCGCCGTTGCCGCCGCCGGGAATGCCTCCAAGTCCGCCGGACAGGCCGGACGCACCGCTCGCGTTACCGCCGTTGGCGCCCGGCGACTTCGACAGACCGACCGCGCCGTTTCCGGCCGTGAACTTGCAGTCCGTGAGGAGCAGCGCCGAGGAGCTGTTGGAGATGTGAAGCGCGATCGACGTACCGCCCGCCGTCACCTGGTTGCTCGCGCGGATGTCGACGCCGCTCACCAGCGTCGGCATGTTCGCGCCCGAGATCGTCGCGGGCGAGGTGCCGACGTTGACGATGCTGTAGTTGCCCAGCGTCTGCGTCCACGTGGTGCCCGTCGTCATCCCGCCGCGCACTTCCTTGCCGGCCGGGAACGACGGCGTCTCCGTGTACGTGCCCGTGGCGATGAAGATGTAGTTGCGGTCGGAGAACTGCGCGAGGTTGAGACCGGTGTTGATCGTCAACACCGGCTGGTCGTAGGTACCGGGGTCGCTATCGTTGCCGGTGGGCGACACGAACACGCCGTCGACCACGTTCAGGGTCACGACTGCGAGTCCGATCGCTCCGTCGTTGTCGGTCACGCGCAGCTTCGCCGTGTAGGTGCCGGACGTGCCGTAGTCGTGCGTGGTGCTGGCCGTGGTCGTGCTCGAGTAGTCGAACGTGCCGTCGTTCGTGAAGTCCCACTCGTAGCGCGCGATCGTGCCGTCGGCGTCGCTGCCCGAGCCCGACAGCCCCGTGAGCGTGTGCGCGACCGGCGACGTTGGATCGTTCGGGCTGGCCGTCGGCGCGATGTTCGAGTTGAGCGGGAGCTCGAATGAGGTCAGCGGGATGCTGTCGCCCGCGGCCGCGATCGAGCCGTTCACCGAGCGATCGAGATAGCCGGCGTGAGTGCCGCGCACCGTCCAGGTGCCGACCGGCACGCCCTCGATGCGGTAGCCGCCAGCGGCGTTCGTAACCGCGACGTACGAGCTGCCGTCCACGTAGACGACCGTGCTCTGGTGGTTCGCCGCGTTCTCGAGCGTCACGGTGCCGTAGAACTTGCCGGTCGGCATCATCGCGATGTCCACGAACGTGGTGTCCAGTGTCGTGGTCTCGAGCGGCTTGACCGTCGTGCGCACGACACCCCCGATGTGGTTCTCCGCGATCCCGGTCAGGAGATAGGCACCAGGCGACACGTCGGCAAATGCGAAGCGGCCACGGGCGTCCGTCACCGCCGAGCGGCTCGGCCCCGCGAGAGCCGAACTACCGAGCGTCGTCCCTCCGACCTTCGCGCTCAGCGCCGACGATTCCTGCTCGCGAAGCGTGCGGTAGACACTCGCAGACACACCGTCGTCGATCGCTTCGAGCGTGACGACAACGCCCTGCATCCCCGGGCCGCCCTGTGCGTGCGCCGATCCCGCGATGGTCGCACTCGGCGACGGCGGCAGTGGCGCCAAGGAGTTCTGGCTGACGTTCCCGCATCCAGCCTGGAGCACGAGCAGCACGCACATCGACACAGTTGCAAGGGCCGCGAGCGGGCCGGCGAGGGTTCGTCGAAGGAATGAGTGCATCGCTGGGTGGCCCTCTTATGGAATACGCGCGAACGCGCGGGAGATCGACCGATCGCCGGCGCTCAGTCTCACGAAATAACGGCCCGCCGGCACGCGGCGCCCGGCCGTGTCACGGAAGTCCCACGTCACGACTCTCTCCTCGCCGACTCCTGCGAGTCCCGTCCAGCCCGTCATCAGGCGTCCGTTCACATCGAGGATGGTGAGGTCGATGGCCCCGGAGTCCCGGATGCGCATGCGGAAGCGGACACTTTCGCGGCTGGGATTCGGCCACGCCGGCGACAGCGTGCTCGCCATGAACCGGGCGTCGACGTCGACGCTCACCGGCACATCGTTCACAACGACGCCGCGGCGATACGCCACCTGGTAGTCGTCGAGGCGCACCTCGAGATCGTAGGTGCCCGCCGGGATGCCGTTGATGCAGTAGTGCCCGGTCGCATCGGTGGCGCCGTTCAACCCCGTGTACTGGCCCGTGGTCTGCCGGAGGAAGATCCCAGCGCCGGCGATGGGGTTGCTCGTGACCGCGTCGCGCACGGTGCCGCACAGGATGCCCGCGGCGTACGCGGGCGCGCACAGGGCAACGCACAGCACGAGAGCGAGCAGAACGACGCGGGGGCGGCAGGCGGCCATGGGGGGTGCTCCCGGTGGAGGAATTACGGCAACGCATTGTCGCGCGGTAAAGCGAGAGGCACAAGGACGAACTGTCCGTCGAGTCCGGCTCCCTTGTTCCGGCGCCGTGACGGTTTCGGCCCCGCTTCCGCGCAATGGTCTGGCAGAGGGAGGACCCGGCGGTCCGTCACCGTCTTGCGCCTGCTCTTCACCACGATCCGGACCCCACCGGCTTGGAGACCCACCATGAACCGTCCTTCGATTCGCCACTCACGCGGTGGCTCGCTTCTCGGCCTGCTCCTCTCATTCGTCTTCGTGCTGACTCACGCCCCCGCGTTCGCCCAGGCCGTGGATCTGGACCTGTGGGTCCCGAACGGTGAGATCAACGCGCTCATCCGCTCCGGAGATACGCTCTACGCCGCCGGGCTGTTCAAGAACGTGGGGCCGTGGATGGGCGGCGCCCTGCGCTTCACGGCCGGCACCAACACGCCACTCGCGAGTGCGCCGGTGCGCGGCAGCGTGCACTCCATCATTCCCGACGGCTCGGGCGGCTGGTTCATCGCGGGCTCCTTCGACTCGGTCGGCGGACTGAGGCGGCAAAACCTCGCGCGCATCAACGCGGACGGAACGGTGGCCGCCTGGACAGCGGGGACCACCGGTCGGGTCGAGTCCATCGCACTCGTGAACGGTATTCTCTACGTTGGGGGGACATTTACGTTCGTGGGCGCTGTCCCGCGGAATCGGCTCGCGGCGTTCGACGCCACGACCGGGTCGCTCAAGAGCTGGAATCCCGACGCGGGCGCGACGGTCAACGCGATCGCCTTCGCAGGCGGGGCCATTTACGCGGGCGGGGTGTTCTCGACCGTCGGCGGCCAGTCACGCTCGTGCCTCGCCGCGATCGACACGGCGGGCGTCGGAGCCGTGACCGCCTGGAATCCGACCATCGCCGACACGGTCAGCATGTTCCCCGAGGTGATGGAGCTGCGCTTCGACGGCGGGACGCTCTACCTCGGCGGCCGCTTCAACAAGGTTCTCGGTGTCACGCGCAACGCGATCGCCGCCGTCACCACCGCGACCGGCGCGCTGAACGCCTGGAATCCCAACATCTCCGGCGACGTCAACACGATCGTGCCGAACGGGGCCAACCTCTACGTCGCTGGCAACTTCTTCATGGTCAACGGCACGGTATCGCGCTTCGCACTCGCCGAGTTCTCGGCGACGACCGGACTCGCCACGGCCTGGAATCCCAACCTCGGTGGCTCGGTCAACGCACTGGCGGTGGTCGGCGGAGTTCCCTACATCGGCGGCGGCTTCCCGACGATCGCCGGCCAGTCGCGCAACTTTCTCGCGGCGCTCGATCCGGTGACGGCGGCGCCGCTGGCGTGGAACCCGATGGCGAGTTCGAGCGCCGACGTGATCACCGCCCAGGGCACCACGCTCTACGTCGGCGGCTACTTCGCGGCGATGAACGTGATCCTGCGGAACAACCTCGCTTCGTTCGACGTGAACACCGGCGTCGCCACCTCGTGGAATCCGAACTCGAGCAACGAGGTCAACGCCATGATCAAGGTCGGCGACAAGATCTACATCGGCGGCCCGATCACCAACGTCGGAGGCGTCGCGCGCAGTCGCCTTGCCGCGGTCCACGCCGTCACCGGCGCTCTGCTGCCGTGGAATCCCAACGCCAGCAGCACCGTCAACGCGCTCGTCGCTCGCGACTCGACCATCTACGTGGGCGGTCAGTTCACCACCGTCGGCGGACAGACGCGCAACCGTCTTGCCGCCGTCGATACTGCGAGCGGCGCGGTGCGGGCGTGGAACCCGAACTCCGGTGGAGTCGTCAACGCGCTCGCGGTCGGGCACGGGCGCGTGTACGCCGCCGGCGCGTTCACCACGGTCGGCGGCTTCACGCGCAATCGCCTGGTCGCGCTCCACCCGGACTCCGGAACGGTGGCCGCCTGGAATCCGGGAGCGGACGGAACCGTGGACGGGCTCACGGTGACGCCGAGCCGCGTCTACGCGGCTGGCCACTTCTTCAACATCGGTGGTTTCCACCGTCCGCGCGTCGCAGCGATCGACCCAGTCACGGGCCTCGCGCTGGCGTGGAACTGCGATCCGAGCGCACCCGTCAACGAGGTGCTCCCGATTGGCTCGCGCGTGTACCTCGGCGGCACCTTCACGATGGTGAGCGCCGTGTCCCGGTCCAAGTTCGCGGTGGTCGACTCCGCCACGGCCGCGGCGCTCCCGTGGATCGCGAACCTGGACTTCGGCCAGGTCAACGCGCTCGCGAGTGGCGGCCAGATGGTCTACGTCGGCGGCCTCTACAACAGTCTCGCCGGCATCGCGCGCACGAACATGGCGGCGATCCAGGACCAGTCGATCATCACGGTGTCGGTGCCGATGCCGCGGAGCATTCAGTCCCGAGTGCACCTGTCGACGCCGGCCCCTCATCCGCTCCGCGGTCGCGGCACGCTCGCGTTCGACTTGCCGACGTCGACGCGGGTGACGATTGCGCTGTACGACGTGCAGGGGCGGTTGGTGAGGACCCTGATGGCGGGCGAGCTGCGAGCGGCCGGGCACCACATCGTTCCGATCGACGCGGCATGGTTGCCGGCGGGCGTCCACTACGCACGGCTTCGCACCGACGACGGAGAATCGACGACGCCGCTCGTGGTGGTCTCAAGGTGAGCGCGCGGCTTGCCCGCCGCGTCTGACTTGGTCGACCTGGCCTCATAGCGATCCGCCCCGGTTCTGCGATAGCTTGCGCGAATGTCGCTGACCTCAGGCACCCGTCTCGGTCCCTACGAGATCCTCGGTCCGCTCGGTGCCGGCGGAATGGGCGAAGTCTATCGGGCTCGCGACACGCGGCTCGATCGCGACGTGGCAATCAAGGCGCTGCCCGACGCGTTCGCGCGCGATCGCGAGCACGTCTCCCGGTTCCTGCGCGAGGGCCGCGCGCTGGCTTCGCTCAACCACCCCAACATCGGCGCCATTCACGGTCTCGAAGAGTCGGGCGACCGCTCGTACCTGATTCTCGAGCTCGTCGAAGGCCTCACGCTCGCTGATCGGCTGAGCCGGGGACCGCTGCCGCTGGCCGAAGCGATCCGGATCGGTCGCCAGATCGCAACGGGTCTCGAAGCGGCGCACGAGAGCGGAATCGTTCACCGAGACTTGAAGCCGGGCAATGTCATGCTCACCCGCACCGACCAGGCCAAGGTGTTGGACTTCGGGCTCGCGATGGACTTTGGCGGGGCGCGGGATGCCGCGATGTCCGCGGCGGCCACCCTTCACAAGACGATCGAAGGGACGGTGCTGGGCACGCCCGCCTACATGAGCCCCGAACAGGCGAGCGGCAAGCCGACGGATCGGCGCACCGACATCTGGGCGTTCGGTTGCGTGCTGTACGAGTGCCTGGTCGGCCGACCGGCATTCGCCGGAGACAACTACGCGGAGATCATTGCCCGAGTGCTCCACGCGGACCCCGACTGGGCGGAACTCCCCGGCGAGACTCCGGATCGCTTGCGAGCGCTGCTCGAGCGCTGTCTCGTGCGGGATCCCACGCAACGATTGCGCGACATCGGAGAAGCACGCATCGCGCTGCAAGACGCCGCACCGGCGGCTCGCTCGGTCCGGACTCAGGCGCCACGCGGTGTCTCCGCGCGATCGCTCGGCGCCCTGGCTGCACTCGTCGCGGTGCTCGCGACCGCGGTCGGCATCGGCATCAGCCGGCTTCCGTGGCCCGCTCGTTCGCAACCGCTCACGCTCGTGGATCTGGCTCTTCCGGACACGCTGGCTCTCTATGGCTGGGGCTCGCCGGTGCTCGCGTTCGCCCCCGATGGGCGCACGCTGGCCTATGCCGCCGTCGGCCCGTCTGGAATGTCGAGGATCTACGTGCATCAGTTGGCCGATGGTGTCGTCCGCGAAATTCCGGGAAGCGAGACCGGAGAGGGCCCTTTCTTCTCCCCCGATGGATCGTGGGTCGCCTTCGCGGTGGGCACCAGCAGGAGCTCCTTCCAGATCCCGAGCGAACTGCGAAAGTTCTCGTTGAGCGCTGGTCTCACCCAGACCGTGTGCGCCATCCATGACTACTTCGGCGGCTGCTGGGATGGCGACCAGATCGTCTTGCAGGAGATGGTGCCGGGACCACTCATGCGAGTGCCGGCCGCGGGTGGAGCTCTCTCGAAATTGATCGCCAGGCCAACCACGCCCGACAGCACTTCCAAACAGGCGTGGCCGCAGCTGCTGCCCGGTGGGCCCTACATCCTGGTCTCGGACTGGAGTCAGGCCCGAACCAAGCTCGGAGTCATCGATCGGCGATCGGGCGCGCTGCGCCGGCTCGAGGTGGATGGAGTCTACGCTCGCTACCTCGGAGACCACCGTCTGCTCTGCGTCACCCGCGAAGGTCAGGCGATGGTGGTGCCGTTCGATCCCAAGCGTGGTGCCGTGACGGGAGCTCCGGTCGCCGTCCTGAAGGACGTCTCCCGGACCGGAAACGAAGCCGCCATCGTCGCCTACTCGGGCGCAGGACACCTCGCCTGGTCCTCCGGCCTGATACGCAACAGCGGCATCGAAGAAATGCAGCTCGTGCGCGTCGATGCTGCGGGCCACATCACGCCGCTTCCCGTGCCGCGCGATCTCTATGGCCGCGGGGTTCGCGTCTCTCCCGACGGAGGCCGCCTGGTGGTGTCCGACGAATGGACCGGACCGTGGCTCGTGGAACTCGGTCTCGGGCGTCGCAGCCGAATTGTTCAAGAGGAGGGTTACGAGTTCCCCGCGTGGATGCCGGACGGGCGTTCTGTAGTCTTCATGAAGCTCGGAGCCCCCTTCGGCATCATGCTCATGGAGGCGCGAAGCGGGGCGACTCCTCGCCTCGTCGGCAGCAGCGTCGAGGAGATCAACGTGTACGACGTCACCCGAGACGGACGCGAGGTGACCTTCGTCGGCTCTCACTCCGGAGACGTGCGCTCCGTTCCGCTCGACGGGACGGGATCCGAAAAAGTCCTTCTCCGGGGCGCCGCAGCCAGGAGCAGCGCCCTGTCACCAGATGGGCGCTGGCTCGCTTTCAGCAGTGGCCTCGGTGGTCAGGTCGAAGTGTTCGTCGAGCGCCTGGGGGGCGGCGAGCGCACGCAGGTCTCGACTGCCGGTGGCGAATCTCCCCGCTGGGCGCGGGACGGCCGTGAGCTCTACTTCGTGAGTGGGAGTCGGCTGGTGGCCGCGCGATTCACGCCGAGCGAACCACCTCAGGTCGGGCAACCGGAAGCGCTCGGAGCGGTGCCGGACCTGCGGGGATACGACGTGCTACCCGGCCATCGTCAGTTCGTGGCTCTCCAGCGGCCGCCCGACGCCGGCTACGTCCGCCGGCTGCGGCTCGCGCTCCATTGGACACCCGAGTCGGGGCGATTGCTCGGGGGGTCGAGCCAGTCGAAGCGCTGAACGGAGTCGCGATTCAACCGCTGGTGGCTCGCTGAGCGATCCGTTCCTCGCGCAGGCGCGTGAGCGCCGGGGCGAGGAGCAGGTGTCCGACCGCCGCGATCACTCCGACCGCGAGACAGCTCCACCACAGCGTGTGGCCACCGAAGTGTTGCAGCACGAACGTGCCGACCAGCGGAGCGCACAGGCCCGAGAATCCGAACGAGAGGCCGTAGGCCCCCTGGTAGCGGCCCCGCATGTGCGACGGCGCGATGTCGCCGACCACCGCATTGGAGATCGGCAGCACGCAGATCTCCCCCAGCGTCCAGATCAGCACGCCAACCCCGTAGCCGACCGGCGTGCGCGCGAGCGCGTAGAGCCCGAATCCGAGTCCGATCAGTGACGCGCCCACCGCGAGCACGTACGAACGATTCCAGCGCTGAAGGTACGGCGCCAGGAACGGCTGCAGGAGGACGATCACGATGCCGTTGATGGCGAGCACCGCTCCCAGCGAGGTGCGCTGCACGCCGTGAGCGCTCATGTCGATCGGCAGCGTCGAGACGTGCTGCAGGAAGACGAGCATGGTCAGCACCGCGAGCAGTACGAAGGCACCGAACGGCCCATCGAGGTAAGGCGCGAGCAAGTCGTGGAGCACGCCGCGTCGAGCGGAGCCGGCCGCGTGCGAGGCCGGCGTGGGACGCGTCTCGGGCACGGCGCGAGCGATGAGAAACGCGAACAGCAGGGTTGTTACGCCGTCGCCGATGAACAGCCACAAGAACGAGGACTGGGCGAGCGCACCGCCCAGGATGGCCCCGATCGAGAACCCCACGTTGATCGCCCAGTAGAGGATGCCGAACGCGCGCACTCGATTCTCGGCCGGGACGAGGTCGGAGACCGCGGCCTGCATGGCCGGGCGGTAGGCTTCGCCGAAGAACGCCACCGCGAACACCATCGGAGCGATCACACGGAGGTCCCGGGCGAAGCCGAGGCCGATGATTCCGAGCCCGCCGAGCGTCAACGCGCCGAGCATGGTGGCGCGACGTCCGATGTGATCCGCGAAGAATCCGCCCGCGAGGCTCGCGAGCATCCCTCCCGCTCCGTAGAGAGCGACGATCATTCCCGCGGTCGTGATCGAGAAGCCGCGCGACTGCGTGAGGTAGACCGAGAGGAAGATGAGGACGAAGCTGCCTGCGCGGTTGACGAGCATGCCACCGCACAGGATCCAGAACGTGCGGGGCAAGCCGCCTAACGACGCTTGAGCGTTCCATCTCATGCGGCCACACTGTGCCACCGGCTTCGACTTGCGCAACTCGACGCGCCTGCAAGTGATCATCCGCTCCCGCTCGCCCGGGAGGGACTTGAAACCTCAGCGCTCGATTGGACCGTCCGACATCGATGATGCGACCTCAGGGAAACAGAATCGGGCTCGGGTTCGTGATTCTTCTCCTCGCTCTCGGTGCGGGGTGCGGCTCGACTCGCACGACCGCTCCGCAAGCCAGTGCCCCCGAGTCCCTGGCAGCGCTCGCTGGAAGCGAAGTGCGCTACCTGGCATTTCAGGTGTTCGAAGGCGGGCCGGATCCGGCGATCCCCTTCGACCGGGAGTTGATCTACACGCCGAAGGACGAAGTCGCCGCGATGGTTCACGACATCGTCGCGAAGATCGGCACGAGAGGCGGCTCGAAGGCGCGACTCGCATTCATCCTTGGACCGATCTCGTTCGACCACACCGACGCCGAGGTCCGTCAGATCATCGACGACGGATTCAGCATCGCTGCAGCGGAGAGCGTTGCGGTCGGATTCCACATCGACGATGCCATGTTCTGGAGTCGACGGACCGATCTGACCGACGCCGGGAACCTCGAGTGGACGGATGGCGATGGAACGCTCGCCACCGGCCTGCTTCTGGACTGGGCACACCCGCCTGCGAGGATGTGCTTCAACGCCCCTGACATCCGCGCCGAGGTTTCGCGCCGGGCGCGCGACGTGATCGGCGCCGAGATCGCAGCGCGCGTGGCGATCCTCGAGGCCCAGGGCATGGGCGATCGGTTCGCGGGTGTCATCGCGGGCTGGGAGTCGCACATGGGACAGGACACCACCTCGAGAGACCGCGTGGGCTTTCATGCGCTCGCGAATCGCGGCTTTGGTCCCGGCCAGCCGCCCGCGGACGTGGGAGCCGAGGTGGCTTCGATCGTCGCCGAGTTCATCGAACTCTGGACCGACGGCCTTGCGCAGGCCGGGGTGAATCGCGACCGCATCTACACCCACGTGGCATTCCTGTCGCGCGCTCGCTTCGCCGAGCTCGAGGCGACTGGACAGGTGCCGTCGGGCGTCAGCTACGAGCAAGTCCTGGATGCCGCGTCCAGTTCCCAGCGCCCTTCGGTGGCGTTCGCGGCAGGCGTTCGACCGGGGTTCACCACCTATCCCGGGAGCGGGACGTTCGATCAGATCCAGGAGGAGCGCGCGAAGCACGGCGATCCGTGGTGGGCGTCAGCAGAGGGGACGAACGTTCTTCCGGGGGATCCCCCCGCGAACTCCGGAATGACGATGGAGACGTACCTCGCGCGCTGCTTCAATCACGGAGCGGCACTCGTCACGCTGTTCGGGTGGGGGATCGGCGGCGCATCGAATCCCGACAACCCGTACCGCCTCGCGACCGAGGGCCCCGACGCGCTGGCGGCGTATCGGAAGTTCCTCTCGCAGTAGCGCTCCCGAGGTGCGACTCGCGAGCCTCAGCGCTGCCAACCTTCCCCCGGCATGCTTGGTCCAAGGGGTTGAACGCCACCCCTGTGGCTTGATCCGACCTAACTTTGCGAGGTCCCGCATGCGCTCTGCTCTGCTACTCACCGTCGCCACGGCGCTCATGATTGCCGCGGGTCCCTCCGCCTCGCGCGCCGGAAACGGCTCGTCCACGAATCGACTCGATGATGCCTGGGTCGAGCGTGCGCTCGCCCACCCCGAACGCGATCAGGGATGGAGTCAGTCCTCCGACAGTTGGAACGACGGCCGAGTCGTTGCCTGCGTCGTGCGGGAGTTCGACTATCCGCGCGCGAAGGGGCCGATCGCGATCGACGGCGGACAGAACAGCGGCATGACGGTGATGGGCTCGGATCGCGACGACGTGCGCATCCTCTATCGAGTGATGGCCCGTGCGCGCACCGAGGAGCAGGCGCGTGGGCTGGCGGCCAGGATCCAGCTCGAACTGAACGACGGCGTGCTGGAGCCAGTCGGACCCGACGAGTCGCCGAAGAACGAGTGGTGGACGGTCGACGTCAAGGTGTGGGTGCCGCGTGCCACCGATCTCGAACTGCGCACGCTCAACGGCCCAATTGGCGTGCGCGACGTCCACGGCACCATGAAGCTGAAGACGAGCAATGGCCCGATGTCGCTCGAGGATCTCGGCGGAGACGTTCAGGCACGTTTGCAGAACGGTCCGCTTCACGTGGTGCTCTCGGGCCCGCGTTGGAAGGGTGACGGCCTCGATGCCGAAGCGCTGAACGGCCCGCTCAGTCTGATGCTGCCGGCCGACTACTCGGCCCGTCTGACGACGGGAACCCTCAGCGGTCCGCGCACATTCGACTACGCGATCGACTCCCACCGGCGACGCGGGTGGATCACGACCGCGCTCGGCCGGGGCGGACCGCCCGTGCGTGTGGTCACGAACAACGGGCCGTTCAGCATCAGCGAGCGCTGAGCGACTCGTCGATAGAAATCACCCTCGGCCGTGAGCTCCACCGATGCGGTCTCTGAGCTCGCCCCGATTTCGTGGACAGCCCAACAGGCGCAAGAATGCGCCGGGAGGTCCCGATGGCCAAGCGGCAACGACGCACGTTCACGAAGGAGTTCAAGGCGGATGCGGTCCGGCTGGTGCGTGAGGGCGGACACGGAATGTCGAAGGTGGCGCGCGAACTCGATCTGACGGAGACCGCACTGCGAGAGTGGGTGAAGCGGGCCGAGATCGACGCCGGCCAGAGCCCGACCGATGCCCTGACCACGGCGGAGCGAGTCGAGCTTTCGCAGCTGCGACGCGATGTGAAGCGCCTGGAGATGGAGCGGGAGATCCTAAAAAAAGCGACGGTGGGCTCAACCGGTCAACGCAACGCAGCTTGAAGGGCATTGGCGGGGGTGCGGAAGGCCAACGTCCTCCGCGGACGTTCATTCAGTTGGTGAGCGACCTTGTTCAACGATGCCTGAGAGAACGTCGATAGCTCAGTTCCCTTCGGGAAGTACTGCCTGAGCAGGCCGTTGGTGTTCTCGTTTGTGCCGCGCTGCCACGGACTCTGCGGGTCGCAGAAGTAGACTTTCACGTTCGTCGCGACGCTGAACGCCTTGTGCTGCGCCATCTCGGTGCCGCGATCCCAGGTCAGCGTCTTGCGCAGCTCGGCAGGCAGCTTCGTGATCTGCTTCTTGACCGCGGCGACGACACTCTCGGTGTCCTTCGCCTTCACCTTTACCAGCATCGTGTAGCGCGAGTGGCGCTCCACCAGCGTGGCAATGTGGCTGTTCTTCGAGCCGGTAATCAGGTCCCCTTCCCAGTGGCCGGGGATGGCCCGGTCCGCGATCTCCGCGGGACGCGCGCTGATAGGGACGGCATCGATGATCTGGCCGCGTTGTTGGCCCGCAGTGCTGGCGGTCTTCGCCCGTCGCATCTTTCGCCGGGATCGCAGATGTGCCTGCAACTCCCGCTTCAGCACTCCTCGCGCTTGGATGAAGAGGCTGCGGTAGATCGTTTCGTGGGAGATGTGCATGTGTTCGTTGTCCCAGTATCGGAGCTTCAACCAGCCCGAGATCTGCGCCGGCGACCAGTTCTGGCTGAGCCTGAACGCCACGCATCTCTGAAGCCGTCGATGCAATGCGAGTTTGCACGGCTTTGGCCGTCGTGCCTGCCTCCAGGCGTTCGTGTCGGCATCGGTGGCTCGGTACTTCTCCGGTCCATTGTTGCGCCCGATCTCGCGCGAAATCGTCGAAGGGGGCCGACACAGCCTGGCCGCGATACTTCGGATCGACTCGTTCTTCGACAGGCCACGCGAGATCTCCTCACGGTCAGCGACTGTCAGCGCTCGAGCGCTTCGACGACGTGTCGACGGCGAGATGCCGCCGTTCGCGGTGACGAATCCGAAGACCGAGCCCGGGGGCTTGTGCAGTGCGCGAGCTATATCACTGAGCGACTGTCCTTCTCGCCAGCGCCGCCAGAGATCAGCTCTCTCGACCGCATCCAATCCTCTCTTCCGAGGCGGCATACTCCTCCGAGTTCAACAGTCTGGAGTCGGTGGCGGTGTTGCATCGACCAGTTGAACCTACCGTCGCTTTTTTTAGGATCTCCCGCTCCATCTCCAGGCGCTTCACATCGCGTCGCAGCTGCGAAAGCTCGACTCGCTCCGCCGTGGTCAGGGCATCGGTCGGGCTCTGGCCGGCGTCGATCTCGGCCCGCTTCACCCACTCTCGCAGTGCGGTCTCCGTCAGATCGAGTTCGCGCGCCACCTTCGACATTCCGTGTCCGCCCTCACGCACCAGCCGGACCGCATCCGCCTTGAACTCCTTCGTGAACGTGCGTCGTTGCCGCTTGGCCATCGGGACCTCCCGGCGCATTCTTGCGCCTGTTGGGCTGTCCACGAAATCGGGGCGAGCTCATCGCCTCACGGTGACCGGTGGAACGATCGCGATTGTTGGCGTACCGCAGCGCACGGACTTGGCCCTGAGCGCGCCGGCGCCAAACCCATTCGGTTCGCGCACGCTGCTGCGGTTCACGCTTCCCAGAGAGTCCGAAGTGACGCTCGATGTGCTGGACGTGAGCGGCCGGCGAGTGAAGTCGCTGGTTCTCGGAGAGCCGCGTTCCGCGGGCACGCACCTGGTCGAGTGGGACGGTCGCGGCGATCGCGGCGAGCGTGAGCCTCCCGGCATGTACTTCGTGAGGCTGGTCGCGGGTCCGGAGCGGCGAGTTCAGCGCGTGGTGCGGATCGCGCCGTAGGCGAAGCGCATCTCTCCCGACCCGACCTGCGTCAAGAACCTCCAAGGATGCGTTCGAGCTGAATGCGGTGGCGCATCGGATGCACGACTGCGTGTTCCAACATTTGCTCGATCGTGTGCGGCTCTCCCCAACGACTGAGGTACGGCTTCGGCGAGATCTGTTCGTTCTCGAGCGGTGCCAGGTGCCGTCGCCAGCCCTCGAGCGTCTCCTCCATGAAGGCATCGAGCCGCGGGACGATCACGCCGGCGTCACGGATGAGTGGCAGGCCCTCGACCGGCTTCTCGAGCATCTCCCAGACCCACAGCAAGTAGCTGCGCGCGGAACCCTGCACGTGCGCGACGAGCCGCTCCGGGCTCTCGTAGTCCGGGTCGCCGAGCGCTTCGGGCATCGGTTTGCCCGAGGCGACGAATCTTCGCCAGGTCGCGACGAAGCTGCGAAGCTCCGGTTCGTGCAACTCGACCAGACTGCGCACCGCGCGACTGCGAAACTCGATCATCGCCTTCACCCCTGCGGTTCGTCGCTGCCCGGAGTCCACCCACCCACCGATTTTCGGGCGCGAATCGTAGCATGATCGCTTGCAACCCGTCCCTGGAATCCGCGTGTTCGCGGCATTCCCCAGGACGACGCACGGATCGAGGCCTAAACTGGCCGGATGAAGATCCTTCCCATGCTGTTCGCCTTCTCTCTACTAATAGTGGGAAGCTCGACGCTGGCGGCCCTGAACGTTCCAAACGTTCATCCGCACCGGCTGGTGCTGGAACTCGCCCCTGGCTCGCCCCGACCAGGTTTCGGACAGGCACTACGGCCCGGCGCCGCACCCGATCGCCTCGCCTCGAGCGGACTCGCGGAACTCGACGCGGTTCACGCGCGCTACGAGCCGCTCGTCTATGAGCCGATGTTCCCAACGGCGCGGCCGCCCGCGGCTGGTTCCAGCGGCGAGGACCTGACGCGCTTCTACCTCGTCGAGCTGCCGGCGAGCGCAAACCTCTCCCAGGCGCTCGCGGACTACGGCGCGGTGCAGGGCGTTGTCGGCGCTGAGCCGGTGCCGCTCGCCTCGGTCGACTATTCGCCCAATGACCCCCTGCTCGGCGATCAGTGGCAGCTCGGTCAGCAGAGCGATCACGACAGCGACGTGATTGAGGCGTGGGACCTGACGCAGGGTGACTCGACCATCGTGATCGCGATCCTCGATACCGGCGTGCTGTACAGCCACGAGGACCTGGGCGGCACCACGGCGCCCTACACGGCCGGGAACATCGCGCACAACTGGGTCGAGATGGGCGGGCTGCCCGGCGTGGATGACGACGGCAACGGGTTCATCGACGACTTCCGGGGCTGGGATTTCGTCAGCGCTGGCTTCGGGGTTGCGGGCGAGGACGTCAGCGTCGCCGACAACGACCCGATCGACTTCGCGGGTCACGGCACTTTCGTCGCAGGCATGGCGAGTGCTCGCACTGACAATGGCGTCGGCATCGCCGGCACCGGTTTTCGCGCCAGGCTGCTCCCGCTTCGGATCGGCTACAAGGACTCGCCGACGAGCCCCGGGCAGATCGACATCGGCTACGCGGCGCAGGCGATCGTCTACGCGACGAACAACGGGGCGCACGTGATCAATTGCTCGTGGGAGAGCTTCTTCCTGAGCGCACTCGCCTCGGCTGCGAACTATGCGATCGAGCACGGTGTCACGCTGTGCGTCGCCGCGGGAAATGCCGGTAGCGAATCGACCGGCGAGAATTATCTGGCCTCGCGCGGCGACTGCATCGACGTCGCCGCGATCGATCGCAACGATGTGCGCGTCAGCTTCTCGAATTACGGCGCCTGGATCGACGTGTCGGCCGCGGGGCTCTCGGTGACCAGCACGATGGGGCGCATGTCGGTGCCGAGCTATCTCGTCAGCTCCGGCACTTCGGTCGCGGCACCGTTCGTCGCGGGTGCGGTGAGCCTCTACCAGGCGTACCGCCGCAGCCTCGGACTGCCGCTCGCAACACCCGCAGAAACGCGGCTGCGCGTTCACGACACGGGCGACAACGTCGACGCGTTGAATCCGAGCTACGCGGGCAAGATCGGCACACGCATCAACGTGCGGCGCATGCTCTCGGATCCGCTGGTCGACGTGCCCGCGGCGCCGGTGACGCGTGGGCCTGCGCTCGCGATCCGCGCGATGCCGAACCCCTCGGTGTCGGCGATGCGACTCGTGCTCTCGCGCGCAAGTGCAAGGACCACTCACGCGGTGCGCGACAAGGACGAGGTGCGCATCTACTCGGTCACGGGGCAGCTCGTGCGCGCGCTCGAGATCCCGCCGAGCGCGGACCGCGTTGCGACGCTGAGCTGGGACGGGACCAACGATCAGGGTCGTCGCGTCGGCACCGGTCTCTACTTCGCGCGCGCGCGCTGGTCGGGGCAGCAGGCGGAATTGAAGCTCGTGCGCATGGGGAGCGGGCGGTAGTCCCGCGTCACTTGCCGTACCACTCGAGCACGCGCATCGCCCTCAGCGTGTTCCACCGGCTGGGACGACCATCGCCGTCCTCGAGCGCACGCAGTACGTCGTAGTGCCAGCGGACCGGAAACGAAAACTGCGTCCAGGCTGGCCTGACCAATTCGCCGGTGCTCATGCGCCGCAAAAGGCTTCAATCGAGGAGGTACTCCTCGGCCCGCCGCCGCGCCGCGATCGACTCCGCAGAGCCACCGGTTGCGCGCTCGTACGCGAGGAGCCCATCGAGCACTTTGATCGTGCTCGCGAACGACGAGCGGACGGAGCCGTTCTCGGCTTCGCAGTTCCACCCGCCGTCCTCGAGCTGCTCTCCGAGTAGTCGGGCGACGACGGCATCCACGCCCTGATCGAAGTAGGTGCCCAGGGTGACGGTCCTGCCATTGATGCATGGCTCGACCTCGCCGCTGAAGAACGGTTGGCCGGCGTGCTCCCAACGGCACTGGTCCCCCACCCGCGCCACCGCCTGACGCACCCGGTCGGCGCGCGGATCGACACCGAAGTCATACAGCAGCTGCAGTGTCGGCAGCGTGGAAGTCCAAGGTTGGCCCTTGCCCTCGGCGCGCCGCCACCCCGCGGCCGGGAAGCATGCGCCTCCGTCCCACTGACCGTCGTCGCCTTACAGTGCGAGAAGTCTGGCGCCCCAGCCCTCGGTGGCGACCCGAGCGCGCTCCGACGCGACGACCGCGGCCGGCGCATGCACGAGATCGCGCAACACTTGCCAGCGTATGGAGGGGTCCGAGTCGAGCAGCCAGTCGAGCGCGGTCATGCGGCCGATTTTAGCTGACGCTCAAGTCGTTGCGCGCCGCCAATGATCGCCGGATTTCTTCACGTAGTGCCTCCAGAGGTACCCCCACGGCAGCGCGATCGGCACGATGACGACGCCCAGGAGGCACTCGAACACTGACTCCATCGTGCGCGGGTCCATCTGGTGGCTCAGCCACAGCGGCAGCGCGAAGGCGAGCAGCCAGAGCGTTTTCCAAACCAGCTCGAACAACAGCACCGGAATCATCTGCAGCGGGTAACGCACCCCGAGCAGCGCCAGCAGCGACACCGCACCCAGCATGGCATGGACGACACCGCGCATCAGCGTCATCGAAGCGTCGTGGTCGAGGATGCCGGGCCAGATCGCGAACGCGAGCCCCACGGCAATCAACAGATACGTGGCGCGGAGCAGGTACAGGCGAAACGTCGAGACTTCGTGCATGGACACTGTTCCTCACGTTGACTGGGTGACCGTCACCTCGGCACTTTAGATTGTCTCGAAGTGAGGCCCCAGCGAATTGCGACGAAGCGCGGCTGCGTGAGAGCGAGCCACGATCGGACCCGACGAGCGACCCCCTTCGGCTCGAAACGTGCGCGCGGGCGTTCTGTCCGCTTCCGAACAGTGGCTCACGGGAGCGGACGATTTCGTTCTGCCTCGCCGGCATAAACGCTTTGTGCACAAGACCAGGGTGTGGCACCAAGCTTGCGCTGATCGTAGGCATGGACCGCCCGATCCCAGCTCGTGAGCTGCTGCTGCAGGCGCGTCGCCGCTTGCTCGGATGGATCCTGGGGGCAGGCGCTCTGATCGCACTCGTCGTGATTCTCCCTGGCTGGGTGACGCCCTCGATCCCGCGCGCTCAGCTCCGCACCGCCAAAGTCGAGCGCGGGGCGATCGACGCAACGCTCACCGCGTCCGGGCTGGTCCTCCCCGAGCACGAGTTCGTGGTGACGAGCCCGAATGCGTCGCGCGTTCTGCAGACGCTGCACCAGCCGGGCGACACGGTGGCCGCCGGCGAACCGATCCTGAGCCTCGATCAGGGCGAAGCGCGCCTGCTGGTCGAACGGCTCGAGCGTCAGGCTGCGCTCAAGGACAACGAGCGCGCCCAGGCTCGTATCGATCTCGAGAACCGGCTGAGCGAGCTGACCGGGCAGGCGGCGATCAAGCAGCTGGAGCTCGAGTCGCTGAGCTTCGAGGCGGAGCGCAATACAAAACTGGTGGAGTCGGGCGTGATCAGCGGCGACCAGGCGAGGAAGGGTGCCACCGACCTCCAACGATGCCGGATCGAGGTCGAGCAGCTGGGCGCGGCGACCCGGAACGCGAAGCGCGGGCTCGAAGTGCGCTTGCGATCCCTTGCGCTCGAACACGACATCCTCGTCCGCGAACGCCGCGACGCCGAGCGAGAATTGAAGCAGGGCTCCGCGGCGAGCGTGCGGGGCGGCGTGCTCACCTGGGTGCTCTCGGGCGAAGGCGTCTCGGTGGCGCGAGGCGACGAGCTCGCGCGAGTCGCGGACCTCTCGACCTTCAAAGTGGAAGCCACCCTTTCCGACGTCCATGCCGGGCGGATTCGCGCCGGTCAACCGGTCGTGGTCCGCGCCGGCGAGCTCTCCCTCCCGGGCACGCTGACCAAGGTTCATCCCAAGGTCGAGAACGGCATCGTCCGCATCGAAGTCGCTCTCGAGCGGCCCGACCATCCGCTGCTGCGGCCGAATCTTCGCGTCGACGTCTACATCATCAGCGAGCGCCGCGAAGGAACGCTGTCGGTGCGCCGCGGGAGTGTGATTTCGGCCGAGGGCGGCCACGCGCTGTTCCGGATCCACAGCAAGGTGGCGGATCGGCGCGACGTCACGCTCGGCATCACCAACTTCGAACGCACCGAAATCCTGAAAGGCCTCGAGGAAGGCGACGAGGTCATCTTGTCCGACATGAGCGACTACGCCAACCGGAAGGAGATCCGTATCCGATGAGCACCATCACCCAGAGCGCGAGCGCGGTCCTCGATGCTCCACCCGCCCCTGCAGGAATCGCCGCCATCCGTCTGACCGGCGTGGAGAAGATCCACCGCACCGATCGCATCGAGACAGTCGCACTGAACCAGATCAATCTCGAGGTCGGACGCCGTGAGTTCCTGAGCGTCATGGGGCCATCGGGCTCGGGCAAGAGCACGCTTCTCAACGTGATCGGCCTGCTCGACCGGCCGAGCAAGGGCACGGTGGAAATCGGAGGACAGTCCGTCGGCGCACTCTCGGATCGTGAGCTTGCGATCACGCGCAATCGCGACATCGGCTTCGTGTTCCAGAGCTTCCACCTGATTCAGGACCTCAATGTGCTCGACAACGTCGAGATCCCGCTCCTCTATCGACAGCTTCCCGCCGGAGAGCGCAGCCGCATGGCGAAGGAAGCACTGGAGCGCGTCGGCCTGTCGGCGCGGATGTCGCACTTTCCGTCACAGCTCTCCGGGGGCCAGCGGCAGCGTGTCGCGATCGCGCGAGCGATCGTCGGCCGCCCGAGCATTGTGCTCGCCGATGAGCCCACCGGAAATCTCGACAGCCAGATGGGCGAGGAGATCATCGCCATCCTCGAAGACTTGAACCGAGCCGGGACCGCCATCGTCATGGTGACCCACGACCAACGCCTGGCCTCGCGAACCGCGCGCATCGTGCGCCTCTTCGACGGCCGTCAGGTCGAGTGAGACCACCATGCTGACCAACTATCTCAAGCTCGCGTTCAAAGTCCTGATGCGCCGGAAGTTCTTCACGTTCGTCAGCCTGTTCGGAACCAGCGTGACGCTGCTGGTGCTCATGATCGCTTCGGCAATGCTCGACCACTCGATTTCGCCCATAGCACCCGAAGTGCGATTGGATCGCACGCTGCATGTGGGCTACATGGCGATGCGCGGACCCGAGAACGAGTGGAGCGGCGGCCCGGGCTACGGGTTCCTCGACCGCTACTGCCGGAACATCCCGCATGTCGAGCGCATGTCGCTCTTCACGGGGGTGCATGCCCTTACGAGCTTCGTGGGTGGTGAAAAGGTCGTGTCACAGATGCGCCGCACGGATGCGGAATACTGGTCGATTCTCGACTTCGCATTCGTCGCCGGGCAGGCCTACGGCGAGAGCGAGGTTGCCGACGGCAGCCGGGTGGCGGTGGTCAGCCAGTCCGCCGCTCGGAACCTGTTCGGGTCCCGTGCCGCACTGGGGCAGACCTTTGAGGCGCAGGGCGAGCGCTTTCGGGTGATCGGTGTGGTGCGTGATGTCTCGCACATTCGCGAGTGTGCTTACGCCGACATCTGGGCACCCGTAACGACGCTGCCGAGTGACGTTTGGAAGACGGCCCTCATGGGAGACTTCAAGGCCATGCTGCTCGCCGACTCGCCGCGCAACTTTCGCGCGATCCGAGCCGAGTTCGCCGCGCGGCTTCCGCACGTCGTGATGACCGAACCCGCCCGGTACCAGACCATGGCGGGCGCACCACGCACGCGACTCGAAGAACTCGCCGCCAATGCGGTGGGCACTGCAGGCGACACGCCCCGGACCGGCCTGTTCATCGGGTTGCTGCTCCTCTTGACCCTGCTGTTCATGCTGCTGCCGGCGATCAACCTGGTGAACTTGAACATCAGCCGAATCTTCGAGCGCGTCTCCGAGATTGGCGTGCGCAAGGCGTTCGGCGCCTCGACCGGCCACCTGGTGGGTCAATTCATCGTCGAGAACATCGTCCTGTCGCTGCTCGGGGGCGCGATTGGATTCGTGCTGTCGCTATGGGCACTGCAGCTGATCAATGGCAGCGGCACGATCCCGAACGCGGACTTCCACATCAATCTACGGATCTTCCTGTACGGGCTGGGACTCGCGTTGTTCTTCGGCGTGCTGTCGGGTGTCTATCCCGCGTGGCGAATGGCGAGACTCGATCCGGTCGAGGCTCTTCGAGGAGGTACCCGATGATCGCGCACTACCTCAAACTGGTGTGGAACCGGAGACGGGCGAATACGCTGATCCTGGTGGAGATCCTGGCCAGCTTCCTGGTCCTGTGCGCGATCTTCGGCGTCGTCGCGTATTACGCCACCAACTGGCGCCGCCCGCTCGGCTTCGAGTATCGAGACCTGTGGACGGTCGACGTCGACATTCCACAGGCGACGTTGGACGACCGCGAAGCGAACGCGCGCGCCCTCGCCACCTCCCAGCGCCTGCTGGCGATCATGAACGGCACCCCGCAAGTCACGACCGCGGCGCCGATGCCCAATATGCCGTACTCGGGAAGCATTTCCAGCACCGGGGTCACGCTCGCCGATGGGAGCCTGATGCAATTTCTCTCGAATCCGACGACGCCCGCCGGGTTCGATGCTCTCAAGCTCGAACTGGTCGCGGGCCGGTGGATCGAGCCCGGCGACGATGCGCTGGAGTTCACGCCGCAAGTCATCACTCTGAACATGGCCCGTCGGTTGTTCGGGCGCGAGAACCCGATTGGCCGCACGATCGACAACTACAAGGATGGACAACTCGAAGCGCCGGACAAGGGCTGGCAGGAGCGAAGAGTGGTCGGCGTGATCCGTACCTACCGCAATGGAGGCGAGTTCAACGACGTGCCCTACGCTGCATTTCGCCCGCAGTCGATGACGGACATCGATCGCGGATGGGTGCCGTGGAGCTACGTGATTCGCGCGAGCCCCGGTGCCCGTGCAACATTCGAGGAGACGCTGCTCAAGTCGCTGCATGCGGAAGCCCCCGAATGGACGTTCACGCTCCACTCGGCGGAGCTCGAGCGTCAGCGCTACATCCGCGGCCGTCTCCTGCCGCTGGCGTTCGGCGGAACGTTGGCCGGGTTCCTCATCCTGATGGTCGGCATGGGCCTCATGGGCGTACTCTGGCAGAACGTGACCAGCCGAACTCAGGAACTGGGCCTGCGCCGAGCACTCGGCGCCACCGCGAGTGCGGTCCGCAACCAGATCATCGGAGAGATCGTCGTGCTCACGACCATCGCCCTGTTCATCGGTTCGGCGCTGTTCCTCCAACTGTTGCTGATCGGCGCCCTCGCCTCCGCCGGCGTCGGAGTCTTCGTTTCAGCCATCGTGGCGTCGATCCTGGTGATCGTTCCGTTCGTGATCGTGTGCGCGCTCTATCCGGGCTGGCTCGCGACCCAGATGGAGCCATCGCGAGCGCTCCAATACGAGTAACGGATGATCTTGATCGTCGACGACGACTATTCGGTGACCGCGTCGCTCGGTCTGTTGCTCAAGCAGAAGGGGTTTGCCTCGGTGACCGCCACCACGCCGGAATCGGCGCTGGCCGAGGTGGTGCGCGGCGATGTCGACCTGGTGCTGCAGGACATGAACTTTTCCCGGGAGACCTCCGGCGCCGAGGGACTCGAGCTGCTACGCCGTATCCGAGCGGCGCGGCCCGGCCTGCCGGTGATCCTGATCACCGCATGGGGTTCGATCCAGCTTGCGGTCGAGGGCATGAAAGCGGGCGCCGCCGACTTCATCACCAAGCCGTGGAGTAACGAGCAGGTCCACCAGGCGGTCCGAACCACCCTCGGGCTGGCGGCGACCCGGAGCCCCGATGCGCCGACCGACCGGTCGGCGCTCGATGCCGCGTTCGACCTCGAGGGTGTGATCGGTCGACACCCGCGATTCGTCGAGACCCTCGAACTGCTGACGCGCGTTGCGTCGACCGATGCCTCGATTCTCATCTCCGGCGACACCGGCACTGGCAAGGAGGTGCTGGCCGCCGCCGTGCACCGCAACGGGCCGCGACGGCGCAAACCCTTCATCCGCGTCAACCTCGCCGCCCTCCCGGTCGGCCTGTTCGACAGCGAGCTGTTCGGGCACGTGCGCGGCGCGTTCACCGATGCTCAGGCGGATCGCCCGGGCCGCCTCGCGGCTGCGCAGGGCGGCACCATCCTGCTCGACGAAATCGGAGACCTGGACCTGACCTGCCAGGTCAAACTGTTGCGCGTGCTTCAGGATCGTAGCTATGAGGTGCTCGGCGCGAACCGTCCCCAACCCTTCGATGTACGCGTGATCGCGGCAACCAACATCGACCTGGAGCAGGCGATCCGCGACGGCGCCTTCCGCGAGGACCTCTACTACCGCATCAACCTGATTCGGGTGCGTGTGCCGTCGCTGGCCGAGCGCGCGAGTGACGTGCCACTGCTGGCCGTCCACTTCCTTCAACGCGCGACCGCGTCCCATGAGCGGCGCGACGCGGCATTCGAGCCGGGGGCCCTCGAGTGGCTCGAGGATCAGCCATGGCCCGGCAACATCCGCCAGCTACAGCACCTGATCGAGCGCGCGCTGCTCACCGGCGCGTCGAGCCGCATCGGCGTCGACGATCTTCGCCGCACGCTCGCCATGGACTTCGGACCTGGACGCGACACGCTGCTCCCCTCGGTCGGCAGCATGACGCTGCCCGAGATCGAGCGCGCCATGATCCTCAAAGCCCTGAAGCATCACGAGGGCAACGTGAGCCGGACCGCGGATTCGCTCGGCATGAGCCGCCCCGCCCTCTACCGGCGACTGGAGAAGTACGGAATCGAAGCGTGAGCCTGAAAGCCCGATTCCTCTTCTATCTCGCACTTGTGCATCTGGTCTTCGGGGTCGTCGCGTGGATCCTGCTGCGCGACCAGCGTCTGTGGCTGTTGCCGTTGGAACTGTTCTTCATCGTCTCGTTCGTCTTTGCGTGGCAGCTGACACGGCGTCTCAGCGAACCGGCGGACATGCTCCGAACCGCGGTCGAGCTGCTCGACTCCGGCGACCTGATGTCGCGCTTTCGAGAGACTCCGCAACCCGAGGTCAATCGGCTCATCAGGCTCTACAACCGGATGGTCGATCACCTCCGCGACGAGCGGGTCGCCAACCAGGAGCAGGACTCGCTGCTTCGTCGGATCATCGCCCTGTCGCCATCGGGGATCGTTCAGCTCGACTACGATGGTCGGATCCAGTCCATGAACCCCGGCGCCTGCGAGATCCTCGGCGTCTCCGAGGACGCCGCACGCGGACAGGGGCTGGAGTCGCTCGGGGGCGCGCTGGCCCGCGAGTTGAACGGCCTGGGCGAAGGCGAGGCACGAATGGTGACCATTCGCGGGCGTCGCAAGGTGCGCTGCCGGCGGCTGTCGTTCATGGATCGCGGCTTCCTCCGCACCTGCCTGATGTTCGAGGAGTTGACGAAGGAGCTGCACGCGAGCGAGAGAGGCGCCTACGAGAAACTGATTCGCACCATGTCCCACGAGGTCAACAACACCAGCGGTGCGGTGATCTCGCTGCTCGAGAGCTGCCTCGCGTACGGTGAACAGATCGGCGAGCGCGACCGTGCGGACTTCGAGAGCGGCGTCGGAGTGGCGGTGGCACGCACGCGCCACATGAACGAATTCATGAGGAGCTTCGCGGACGTGGTGCGCTTGCCCGCTCCCGATCGCAAGCCGGGCTCGCTCGAGGCACTGCTGAGAGATGTGGCTCGCCTGTTCGAACCCGAATGCGAGCGGCTCGGGATCCGATGGCGCTGGCAAATCGAAGACGGCGTACGAACGGTGCTGCTGGATCGGGGCCAGATGGAGCAGGCGCTCGTCAACATCGTGCGCAACGCGATCGACGCGATCGGCGAGGATGGCGACATCGCGGTGACGCTCGCGATGGAGCACGACGTGCCGACTCTACTGATCGACGACAGCGGGGGTGGCATTCCTCCCGAAGTGGCGCCCCGGCTCTTCACATCGTTTTTCACTTCCAAGCCAAACGGCCAGGGGATCGGGCTGACGCTCGTGCAGGAGATCCTGATCGCCCACGGCTTCGACTACAGTCTCGAAACGGTGGCGCCAGGCCGCGCGGGATTTCGAATCCGCTTCTTCGACCAAGCGCCGCGCTAGACCATATGGAACGACCGGCTTGCGATCGTAAGGTCGTGCTTCTCGCGAGAGAAGACGACGGTGGCGGGGCTGCCGCCACGCTCGATCGCGGGTTAGCGCTTGCGGCGCCAGAGCCACATACGAAAGGAGCCGATCGTGAGCTCGAACGCTATCACCTGAGTGGGGCTGGACGCACACAAGAACTCGATTCACGTCGCGATGCTCGTCCCGGGCCATGTGGAGCCCGTGTGTTGGAAGGAAGCCAATGAGGCGACGGCCGTTCGGCGTCTGGCACGACGGCTAACCCGTGAGGCCCCGGCGAGGTGCGCGCCTGCTACGAGGCCGGCCCGCTGGGCTATGCCCTCCAGCGCGAGCTCGAGGCCCAGCAGGTGATCTGCGAGGTGGTGGCATAAGCTCCCCCATTCGGTAGACAGTTGAAGCTAGACTCTCCCGCGTCACGAGGGAGGGTTGCATGCGCAAGTCTCGTTTCAGCGAACCGCAGATCGTCGCCGTGCTGAAGGAAGGCGAGGCCGGGGTTCCGGTCACCGAGATCCTCCGCAAGCACGGGATCAGCCGCAACACGTACTTCAACTGGAAGTCGCGCTACAGCGGGGCCGAGGTGTCGGACCTCAAACGCCTGCGCGATCTGGAGACCGAGAACGCGCGGTTGAAGAAGCTGTACAGCGATCTCGCACTCGAGAACGCGGCGATCAAGGAGCTCCTGCACCGAAAACGGTGACGCCGTCCGCGAAGCGAGAGGCCATCGCGATCCTGGTCGTTGAGCTCGGGTTGTCGATCAGCCGGGGATGCCGGATCGTTCGGTTCTCGCGGGCGGCGCACTACCGGGTACCTCAATCAGCGGTCGAACGCGACGGCGAAGTGATCGCCGCCCTGCGGGAGATCGTCGAGAAGTCGCCGCGAGCCGGGTTCTGGAAGTGCTTCGATCGACTGCGGCAACCGCTGACGGCGCCGTCTCAGCTGAATCAGATCTGGGCGCTCGACTTCATGTCGGACGCGCTGTACGGCGGGCGGAAGTTCCGCACGCTGAACGTGATCGACGAGGGCAATCGCGAAGCGCTGGCGATCGAAGCATCGACTTCGATCCCGAGCGTGCGCGTGGTGCGAGTGCTGGAGGAACTGGTGGCAACTTACGGCAAGCCGGAGGCGCTGCGGATGGACAACGGGCCCGAGTTCACCGCCGAGGTCCTCCGGGACTGGTGTCGGAAACACGCGGTGGATCCGCGGCACATCCAGCGAGGGAAGCCGGATCAGAACGCCTATGTCGAGCGCTTCAATCGGAGCTATCGCGAGGAAGTGCTCGATGCCTATCTGTTCGCATCGATCGAGGAGGTGCGAGGCCTGACCGAAGAATGGATCGACGACGACAACGGCGAGCGGCCGCACGACAGCCTCAACGGGTTACCGCCGCAGGTGTTCATGTCGAGGCTCCAACCGACCGGTGAGTCCAGTTCTGAACTGGCTGCTTGACGGGGACGCCTACGCTTCGGCGACGACGAGATGGTGATCGCGATCGGCGTGACCATGGCCGGGACGAAGGTGGTGTTGGGGATGGTGCAGACGGCGGGCGAGAACACGCAGGTGTGCCGGCAGTTCCTGAAGTCGCTGGTCGATCGCGGCCTGAAGTACGAGCAGGGACTGTTGTGCGTGCTCGAGGGGGGAAGGGATTCCACGGCGCGGCGAGCGAGGAGTTCGGATCCGCCGCGGTGATCCAGCGCAGTCGCTGGCACAAGCGCGAAAACGTGCTCGCCTACCTGTCCGAGTCGCGCCGGCCCGCGCTGCGTAGGAAGCTGCAGGCGGCGCGCGTGCGGGTTTCGCAACCGCGAGCGCTTCCGCACCTCGATCTACTTCCACTGCCGTTGGCTCGATCTCTACCCGACATGCTTCGCCGCGGGCTCATGATGCCAGCCACACCAAAGTCGGAAGAGCCAGATAAGGAAGCGGCGCCGAAGAAACTTCCTCGGCGCCGCCCGACAATAACCCTCGACTCAGAGTCGATACTTACTAACGGTAAATGCTCTTGACCTTGCCCCAGGTCGAAGCCCTGGTAGGCGTCGGGCCTGACACCTCGAGGAACGCATCGTCATAGAACGGCGCGCCTGCGGGACCGCCCGGGAGGAAGTCGCCCGTGATCACCACCAGGCGGGCAAATGCCGCATCAGCCGGCGCAACACCGGTGATGGTCTGCAGAGTCCACACATTGCGAGTGGAAGCCGCCGTGAAGGTCCCATTGCTGATGAAGGGAATGATGGTCGACTGCGACGTACCGTCCGCTTGGATCCACTCGATGTTGACTGCAGCCACCTGGCCCCCGCCCATGGGATCCAGGCCGGAGTTCAGCATCCAAACGCCGCCGTTCCACAGCTGACCCGGAAGCGCAGGAAACTGCTGGAAGGCGCCACTGCAGCAACCACCGAACATCTTGAGTGACTGGTTGCCCGTATGGGGCGCGACAACCGCGGAGCTGACGGTGAAAATGCCTCCGCCGAAACTCGTCCAAGAAGCACCGGCTCCGAAGTACTCCGGAGGCGCCGCCGGGGTCGCAGGAATTTCAAAGCCGGGGTTGCCGAGCACGTTGGCTGCGGAAGCGACAGAAGCCGAGACCGCGAGCGCCATGGTGGTCACCAGGAGGAACGCACGGACAACCGTCGCACGTTGAAGCAGAGTCTTAAGGGGCATTCTCACTCCTCCATCAAGAATGTGGGGGCACCGTCAACTGCGGCGGTGTGACTGCGTGAACCCAGGGGACACCTGTCGAGAAGGCCGCAGCCGCATAGCTTCCTCATCAGGCGAACACGAGGCTACACTATGTTCGGAGGTCGAACAAAGTATTTTATGCCAGACTTCAAAGGATTCTGGCAGCCCGGACCCGGGGGCGGATCGCAGTCGCCTGGGGGCTCCCGACCTAGCCTGGGCGAGGCTATCCTCACTCCGCCACCCGAGCCTGGATTCCTCGGGGGCGAACTTCGATCCAGCAATGGGACTTTGTACGAGTCGCGAACATAGCCTATGCTTGGACGCAGATAGCGATCGGTCCACGTGGTGACCCATCGGGCTTCGACTCGATCGCAGCTCGGAGACTTCGAATGACCCGCAAATCATTGTCCCGCTTCGCCCTCTCGCTCGGCGCTTCGTGGTTCGCAGTCACGGGATGCTCGCGAGATATGCCGACCGAGCCGTGGCCCCCGAACATCGACCCGATCGTGTTCACGGACACCTTTGGCGCTCAGGTCGGATTTCAGGCATTCGGGGGCTCGAAGCTCGACGCGCTCTCGATCGACCTCACGGAACGGCACTCGGGAACTTCGTCGCTCAAGTTCACGGTTCCGGCGCCTGGGGATCCGACCGGCGGCTACGCCGGTGGCGCGTTCGTAACGAGTCGCGGGCGAAGCCTCGCCCCTTACAACGCGTTGAGTTTCTGGGTGAAGGCGAGCAGGCCGGTCTCGCTTGAAACGGTGGGCATCGGTAACGACAACACCGGTACTTCCAAGTTCGAAGCCAAGCGGACTGGAATTCCGGTCACCACCGCCTGGTCGCAGGTGCTCATTCCGATTCCATTGTCCTCCAAGCTGACCGCCGAGAAGGGTCTGTTCTTCCTCGCCGAAGGACCGCAGGCGGGGTCAGGATTGACGCTCTGGGTCGACGACGTGCAGTTCGTCAACAGCGCGACGATTACGAATCCGCGACCCACGCTGACCTCGCAGACGGTCACGGCATTGGTGGGCTCGACTGTCGACTTGCAAGGCGCGACACGGACCACCTTCGCCGTGGGCGGTCTCGACCAGACGGTCCAGCACATGTCCGGCTATTTCACGTTCGCCTCATCCGACCCTGCGGTTGCGTCCATTAGCAGCAACACGGTTCGCGTCCTTGGAGCGGGCAGCGCGACGATTTCGGCAAAGCTCGGCACGCTCGAAGCAGCGGGTAGCGTGACGGTGAATTCCGCGTCGCCGCCGCCCACCCCCGCGCCGACCCCGACTCTCTCAGCGGCGGACGTGATCTCGCTCTTCAGCGATGCCTACCCGAGTATTGCCGTGGACTCGTGGCAGAAGTTCGGGACCACTGGAATCACGGTCGAGAACTACGCGTTCGGTAGCAATGCGGCCAAGCTCTACAAGCGACTCAACCTCGGGTTCGTCGGCGTCGAGTTCACGACGAATCAGGTGAACGCGACCTTGATGACTCATTTTCACCTCGACGTCTGGGCTCCCACTGGGTCGGTGTTCCGCGTCAAGCTCGTGGACTTTGGCGCCGACGGCGTGTTCGGCGGAGGCAACGACACGCAACACGAAATCGCGTTCGATGCGACGTCGAGCCCGCCGTTCGCTCCCGGCGGGTGGATGAGCCTCGACATCCCACTGACCAACTTCACCGGACTCACCGGCCGGGCGCACGTCGCCCAACTGATTCTGTCGGGCGACACCCCGATCGTGCTCGTGGACAACGTCTACTTTCATAAATAGGGTAGGCGTGAACCGTCGAGCAGCGCACCGGGGAGGTCACCGATGAAGCCAACAAACGGCGAGGGGCATTCCGGAGCGCGTTCCACGGGCACGCAGGTCGGAACGCTCACGCAGGCGACCCTGCGGATCATCTGGCAAGAACACCGTATCTCCCGCGCGGAGATCGCGCGGCGCGCCGGGCTCTCCCGCTCCACGGTCACGGAAATCGTGGATGAACTTCTCACGACGGGGCTGGTCTCCGAAGTCGGCGTCGGACCCTCACGCGGCGGCCGACCGCCGATCGTGCTCGAGTTCAACTATCAAGCGGGTTGCATTCTGGGCGTCGACATGGGCGCCACGCACGTCGCGGTGGCGCTCACCGACCTGCGCGGGGAAGTGCTCGGCTGGCAGCACCGCTTCCACTCGGTTCGCACTGATCCGGTCGGCACGCGGGCGCTCATCGCGGAATTGTGCACGAAGTGCCTCGACTCGGAGCCGGGAAGTCGCAAGAGGCTGCTTGGGGTCGGCGTCGCCGTTCCGTGCCCGGTGGATCCGAAGCACCCCGATCATTTCTCCACACTGGTACTCCCCGACTGGCGCGGCCGCGGCGAACTCAAGTCACTCGCGACACGCTTTCGCGTGCCGCTGTTCGTGGACAACGACGCCAACCTCGGCGCACTCGCGGAACGCTGGTGGGGCGCGGGCCGCGGCGTGGATGATTTCGCGTACGTCAAGGTGGCGACCGGCGTGGGCTCCGGGCACTTCCTCCAGGGCGATGTCTATCGTGGTGCGACCGGGGTGGCGGGCGAGATTGGCCACCTGGCGATCGATCCGAACGGCAGGCCGTGCGTTTGCGGGCTGCGCGGATGCCTGGCGACGCTGGTCGGGGCGCCGGCACTGGTCGAACGCGCTGCGGAACTGCGCGCCCGCTTTCCGAACAGCATCCTCTCCCAGACCTCGCCCACGATCGAGACCATCGAGGATGCCGCTCTCTTGGGCGATCCGCTCGCGATGCAGATCGTGACCGAGGCGGCAGGCCACCTCGGCATCGCAATCGCGGGCCTGCTCAATCTCATGAATCCGCGTCTGGTGATCGTCGGCGGCGGCATCGCACGGCTGGGCGACCGATTGTTGGAGCCGCTGCGTGAGGTGATTCGCAGCCGGACGCTCGTGAGTTCCCTTGCAGTCGCCGAAGTGCGAACCAGCGAGCTGGGTCCTCGGTCGATTGCGGTCGGTGCGGCGACTTACGTGCTGGTGGCGGCGCTCGACGACATGCGCCTCTTTCCTTGCGCGCGAGAGCACTCGAGGAGCGCATGACACGAGTCCGCAAGCGGATCGGCCACGTTGGGGTGTTCGTCGTGTGCGTGTTCACGATCATCGCCGGAAGCGTCGCCTGCACCAAACACCCCACGAAGACGCAGTGGGAGCTCGTGTGGCAGGACGAATTCGACGGCGCCGTCGGCCAACTACCTGATCCATCCCGCTGGACGTTTGACGTCGGCACCGACTGGGGCAACGGGCAACTCGAATACGACACGGCGCGACCGGAGAACGTTTCACTCGACGGCTCCGGGAATCTGGCCATCATCGCGCGTGAAGAGCCCTACCAAAGCCGCAACTACACGTCGGGCCGGATCAACACGCGCAATCGTTTCGACCAGGCGGGCGGACGATTTGAAGCACGGATGCGCCTGCCGCGCGGGCGCGGCCTGTGGCCCGCGTTCTGGCTGCTGGGATCCAACCTGGACACGGTCCCGTGGCCGGGGTGCGGCGAGATCGACATCATGGAATTCAGGGGCCAGGAACCGAGCCTGCTTCACGGCAGCCTGCACGGCCCGGGCTATTCCGGCGGCAACGCGATCACGAATTCCTATTCGGTTCCGGGAGTTCCGCTCGACTCCACGTTTCATCTCTACGCCGTGGAATGGACTTCTTCCTCCATCGCGTGGTCCATCGATGATCACGTCTACTTCACCGTCGTTCCCTCCCAGATCCCGAGTGGCGCGTGGTGGGTGTTCAATCACCCGTTCTTCGTGGTTCTCGACCTCGCCGTCGGCGGCAGCTTCGTCGGGCCTCCAGACGCCTCGACTGTATTTCCCCAGCGGCTGCTGGTTGACTATGTCCGCGTCTATAGGCGCGACTGATGGCGCCACGGGCCGTTCGCGTCGTCGTGGTGCTCGCCACCGCCGCGGCACTTGCATTCGCGATCGCAGGATGCGCTCGGCGGCGCGAGGCACCGCCGAGTGGCGTGCTGGTTGTTTCGCAGGAACAGCAGGGCTCGTGGGTACGCAACTTCAATCCCCTCACCACCGCAACCGCCGCACGCTGGCCGACGATGGCTGGTATCTACGAGCCTCTGTTCGTGTTCAACAGCGTGAAGGGCACGTCGGTCCCCTGGCTGGCGACGGCGAGGGAATGGCGCGAAGGCAATCGCGTGTTTCGCGTCACGATGCGTGCCGGCGTGCGGTGGTCCGATGGGCAGGCGTTCACGGCCCGCGACGTCGCGTTCACCTTCGGACTCCTCAAGCGATTCCCCGCGCTCGACCGGCGCGGCGTCTGGGGATTCCTCGAGAGCGTGAAAGCGGTCGATGAGCACACGGTCGACTTCCGATTCAAGCGCATCTTCATTCCCGGTGCAGACGAGATCGTGGCCCAGCAGATCGTCCCGGAGCATGATTGGTCGAGCGTGAAGGACCCGGTGTCATTTGCGAACGAGCATCCCGTAGCGACCGGGCCATTTACCGTAGTGAAGACGTTCGAGAACCAGGTCTACGAACTCGGGCGCAACCCCGACTACTGGCAGGCCGGGCTTCCGAAGCTGGAAACCCTCCGATTTCCGGCCTACCCCGGGAACGATCGCGCCAACCTCGCGCTCGTGTTCGACGAGGTAGACTGGGCCGGCAACTTCGTGCCCGCGATCGATCGCGTGTTCGTGAATCGTCGGCCCGACGCGCACGGATACTGGTTTCCGCTGACCGGAAGCAGCATCTTTCTCTATGCCAACACGACCCGCGCGCCATTCGATGACGTGCGAGTGCGCAAGGCACTCAGCATGGCGATCGATCGCGAACTGCTGGTAGACGTCGCGCTCTATCGCTACTCCAAGCCGGCCGACGCTACGGGCCTCAGCGATGCGTATTCGACCTGGCGCGATTCCATCGCGGTGGCAAGTGGCGACTGGGTGCATCACGATGCGACTCGCGCAGCAGCGCTGCTCGACGAAGCCGGAATCAAGCGGGGCGCTGACGGCAAGCGACGCCTCCCGGACGGCAAGGCGCTGAACTACGAAATCTACGCGGTCTCCGGCTGGTCGGATTGGGTGCGCGCCGCACAGGTCATCGCGCGCGGATTGCGTGAGGTGGGCATCGACGCCACCGTGCGCACCTATGACTTCAGCGCGTGGTTCCAACGGGTCCAGGAAGGCAACTTCGACCTGACACTTGGCTGGTCGTTCGAGGGGCCGACGCCCTATACCTTCTATCAGTGGCTCATGGCCGCTGCCACGGTGAAGCCGACGGGCGAGGCATCGATGGGAAACTGGCATCGTTATGGGAGCGCCGCTGCGACGCGCGCTCTCGCGGCATTCGAAGTGGAAGCAGATTCCCTCGCGCAGCATCGGTTGTGCGCCGAGCTGCAGCGCGTGTTCGTGGCGGAAGCACCTGCGATTCCGCTCTACCCGAATCCTTCATGGGCCGAGTACAACACGGCTCGCACCGAGGGATTTCCGTCACGTGAGGACCCTTACGCGGACGCATCGCCGAATAAGTACGATCGCGGCGAAGTGCTGCTCGTGCTGACGCGACTCGCCCCGAGACAGGTGGGGCGATGAGATTCCTGCTCCGGCGCCTCGGATTTTACGCGGTGGCGGCATGGGTGGCGCTGACGCTCAATTTCTTTCTGCCACGGCTCATGCCGGGTGACCCCGCGACCGCGTTGTTCGCGCGTTTCCGCGGGCGGCTCGCGCCGGAAGCGCTGGAGGCCTTGCGGGAGACATTCGGCCTGACGCAGGCGCCGCTGTGGAAGCAATACCTCACCTACATTAGCCACGCGCTCCGCGGGGACTTCGGCATCTCGGTGGCCTACTTCCCGGCGCCCGTTGCCCACGTCATCGGTACGGGGCTCTTGTGGACGATTTTTCTCGCCGGCACCGCGGTGCTGGTGAGTTTCGTCATCGGCACAATGTTGGGGGTCGCCGCCGCGTGGTGGCGGCGCGGGTGGGTCGACACCTGGATGCCCTCGGCGCTGGTGTTCCTCGGCGCCCTGCCCTACTTCTGGCTGGCAATGGTTGCGCTCTACGTGCTCGGCTTCACGCTCGGTTGGTTCCCGCTCGGGCATGCGTACTCCGACGACTTGAAACCCAGCTTCACGCTCACGTTTCTCGCCGATGTCGCCGCCCATGCGGTGTTGCCGGTCGGTTCGATCGTGATCGCGAGCCTCGGCGGTTGGCTGCTCTCGATGCGCAACACCATGATCACGGTGCTCGGCTCCGACTACGTGAACCTCGCCCGCGCGAAAGGGCTGCCTCCCGCGCGCGTCGTGCTGCGCTATGCCGCGCGCAACGCGCTGCTTCCAAGCGTCACCAGTTTTGGCATGGCGATCGGCTTCGTGCTGGGTGGCGCGCTTCTCACCGAGATCGTATTCTCATATCCGGGCCAGGGTTACGTACTGGTGCAAGCGGTTCGCAACCAGGATTACCCGCTCATGCAGGGCATCTTCCTGGTAATCACGTTCGCGGTGCTCGGCGCCAACTGGCTGGTGGATCTCGTGTGTCTGTGGCTCGATCCACGCATCCGGGATTCAGCATCATGAGCGCGACCTCGAGCCGCCGGAACTTTGGGATCGCGCAGTGGTGGGATGCGATCCGGCGCGACCGCAAGGCGGGCATGGGCGCTGCGGTGCTTGCGGTGTTCGCCTTCATCGCCGTGCTCGGCCCGCTGCTCGTCGGCGACCCGCAGGCGCTCGTGGGCATCCCGTTGCAGGCGCCTTCGCTTCATCACCTGCTCGGCACCACGGGGCAGGGCCAGGATGTTCTGGCGCAGCTCATCGTGGGCACTCGCGTGTCGTTGCTGATCGGGTTTGGGGTGGGCCTCGCCGTGGTGCTGATCGGAGCCATGGTGGGCGTGACGGCGGGGTTCTATGGCGGTCGCATCGATGCACTGCTCTCCCTCCTCTTCAACGTCTTCCTGGTGATTCCGGGATTGCCGCTCGCGATCGTGATCGCCGCCTATCTACCGACCGGCTCGTTTACGCTCGCGCTCGTACTGATCATCGCGGGCTGGGCGTGGAACGCGAGGGTGATTCGGGCGCAAACGCTGAGCCTGCGCCGGCGCGATTTCGTCGCCGCGGCGATCGTCACCGGCGAGTCGGATTTCCGCATCATCTTGAGTGAGATCCTGCCCACTATGACCTCGTTGCTCGTCGCCCAGGTGATCGGCAGCACGATCTACGCGATCGGAGCGCAGGTCGGGCTCGAATTCCTCGGGCTCGGCGACGTGTCGGCCGTGACCTGGGGAACGAATCTCTATTGGGCGCAGAACGACTCCGCGCTCTTGACCGGCGCCTGGTGGACGTTTGCACCCACCGGGTTTTGCGTGGCGCTCGTGGGTTTCGGCCTCAGTATGTTGAACTCCGGATTCGACGAAATCTCCAACCCACGGCTCCAACTGGAGCGCGCCTGGCGTGAACATCTCAATCGCCGCGGACTGAAGACTGCGCGATCCACCCCGGTGGTGCGATCCCATGACTGAGCCCGTGCTCACCGTCCGCGACCTGTGCGTGGACTACATCACCGAGCGCGGCCCGGTGCGCGCGATCGATCGAGTATCGCTGACGGTCCAGGCCGGCGAAATTCTCGGTGTCGCGGGCGAATCCGGCAGCGGCAAGTCGACTCTGGCGCAGGCGCTGCTTCGCATCCTTCCGCCTCCCGCAGTCATCTCGGGCGGTGAGATTCGGCTCGGTGACACGGACGTGCTCGCCCTGACCGAATCGGAGCTGCAGGCGTTGCGATGGAAACGCTGTTCGATGGTGTTCCAGAGTGCCATGGACGCGCTGAACCCGGTCATCACGATCGGGGAACAGCTGGTCGACACCCTGCAGGCGCACACAGAAATGCGCTTCGGGCAAGCGCGTGAGCGCGCGGCGAGCCTGCTCACCATGGTGGGCATGACGGCGTCGCAGCTCGATGCCTACGCGCACCAGCTCTCGGGCGGAATGCGTCAGCGGGTTGGAATTGCTCTCGCGCTCGCGCTGGAACCGTCACTGGTGATCCTCGATGAGCCGACCACGGCGCTGGACGTGATCGTCGAACGCGAAATCCTCGAGCAGCTCCGCGAACTTCAACGGCGCCTTGGATTCTCAGTGATCTTCGTGACTCATGATCTCGGCCGCATGCTGCAGTTCTCGGATCGCGTCGCCGTGTTTTACGCCGCGCGCCTCGTCGAAATCGGGCCGACGGCGATCTTGAGTGAGGCGCCGCGACACCCGTACACCCAGGGGTTGTTGCGCGCGTTTCCGTCTTTGCACGGGGACTCAGCCGACCGGGAAGGCATCGGCGGAGCACCGCCGAGCCTCCAGAATCCTCCAGCGGGCTGCCGATTCCACCCGCGTTGCCCGCTTGCCATGGATCGCTGCCGCGTCGAGCGGCCCGAGTTGCTCGCGATCGCGCCGGGGCATTCCGTGGCCTGCTTCGCCGCTCAGTAGCAGCGACTAGATCGCGAGTCGCACGTAGGTCCGCACTTCCCACTCGTTTCCGTTCGGGTCTCCCGTGATTCCGATGTAACGCAGGGAGTACGAGTCGAGCGATCGCCACGTTCCACGCACTCCGATGCGCGTTTGTGGATTCGTCTCGAACCACAGCGGGGAGCCGAGCGTGTGTGAGAGATCGCCCATCAGCTGAACCGGATACGTGAGGTTGAAGTCTCTGAAGAAGTCGTAGGGGCCGAAGTCGTCGAACTTGGCGTACGCGGTCAACGAGGTGCTGCCCCCCGTGAGTCGAATGTCCGCACCGCGACGCCGGACAAGCCTTGGATCCGGCGAAAGGGTCGGCTCCGCGACACCCACGTAGGCGTGCACCACGACTCGCAGGTTGGTACCGAGACGCGAGACGCCGCGGCCGTTCACTTCCCACAGGTCGCGCGGTGGCGTCGAGCCGTCGAAGACGAACGGGGTGACTCCATCCGAGAGAAAGCCGATCGCGGCGTCCATGGAAGTCGGCATGTGCTTGTAGACGAACCCCACGCTGCCGGCGAACCGGGAATCCTCGCGAACGTCGTTGTCCCACGCGAACAGCCAGGTGGCGGGCGTCGGGTCGTAGGCGACGATGATTTCGCCCGCCGTCATCTCGCGATTGCCGCGCACGGCGAAAGGACTGTCCAGCAGGCTGCGCTGGACGCCCTGATTGCGGTCGTCCTTCGCGAGCGGTGCGACGATGGGTTTCTGCCACAGGAAATTCGGGCCGAATTGAAAGTGCCCAACGCCGTAGGCGAAACCGCCGATGACATTGCGTTGGTTGCCGAGCCCCGAATCCTTCAAGGTCCATCCGACATAGTTGTTGGTTCCGGTCGGCCCACCCTCTGCCACCGGGCCCATCGAGGCCCCCTGCACGTACCACTGCAGCCGGCCCTGCGCAGCGGAAACGCGGAACTTGCCGCCGAACTCGTCGGCCGTATGCACGCGGTCTTGGAGCAGCCGGTAGGAGTCGCCGCTGCCGTCGGAAACGGGGAACGGGTCGTTGAAGTAGTTTGCGCCTGCCCAGATGCCACCCGCTTCGAGGGTGAAGGGACCGTGAGCCGTCTTGAGATGCAGCGCTCCCTTCTGCGTTGGCTTCAGAGCCACGAATGATGAACCGACGATCGTAAATGCGCCCTGGGTATCGATATCCTTCTCGTAGACTGCGGTCGCGTCGAAGCGTCCCACCTGGCGCCGGTACTTGAGCAATGCGGCGGGCGGGGCGCCCCACCAGAGTTGAGGGCCGAACGCGAGCTTGAGCCCCGACAGCGAACGCTTGGCCGCCATCTCGACGCCCACCGGGGCTTCTGCGTCGTAGGTGTCGACGTTCGGTCCGTAGTTGGCTTCACGGTAGAGGCCGAAGAAGTCACCTTCGTAGCCCCAGTGGAAGTGGCCGGTGCGGTAGAACCCATCGAGCCCGAACCAACGGTCGTCCCAGCTGAGGCTCGACTGGTAGACCTTCACGCGATCGGTACTCCGATTTTCGTAAAAGATCTGATCGATCGTGTTGGTCGGCACGTTTCCGCGCACGTTGAGCGACAGCTTTCCGGTCACGGCCGGTGATGGGTTGGCCTGGAGATCGGTGTAGAAAGATTGGAACTTGTCGAACCCTCGGAACGAGGGATCACCGAATTGCGGAGGTCGGGTGAGATTCGCGCCGGTGCTGATGGTCTCGAACTGCAGTCGAACGCCGGATACGCGCACGCGTTCGAGCGCATTCGTGGCCAGAGCCGCGCGGTCCGCGCGCGCCTGGAGCGCAGCAACGCTCGGAGTGATCGCGTCGAAGTGCGCGCGAATGACCTCGTTCGTGGTGGTCGGAGCATAGGGATCGAGCTCAAACACTTTGCGGAGCGCGTAGTACCCCGCGCGCGGATAGAGTTCGTAGAGGCCGCGACTGTCGGGGTATCCCCTGGCGCAGATCCCCCACCACTCCTCGTTCATGTTGTTCTCGCCTTGCACGTAGTCCTCGGTGTAACCGGAGTTCGGCCACGAGGCGTTCGTGTCGTGCACGTCGAGTCGTTCTTCCTGTTTGTACTTCCACCAGCCATCCGACCACTGAAACACGCAACCACCGATGGCGTTGCCTTCCTGGCCGTGACCCGCGCTCTTCTCGTAGATCTCGCGCCAGAGTCCGATCAGGTAGCGCGCCTGCATGGTCTGGTCCTCCCGCATGTCGCGGGCATTGAAGGCATCCGAGCCGAACTCGGTGTACAGGAGAGGAACGTGGAGTTTGTCGCGCACGACCTGGAACAAGTCTCGAGACGAGATGCCGCGATAGACGTTGGTGCCGAATACGTCGATGCCCTTGCACTCCGCCGCGATCACGTCGATGTATTGGAGGTCACCATTCGCGATGGCCACCGGGACTCCCGGGTCCCTTGCCTTGGTGGCGCGAGCGATCTCACCGAATAACGAGTACAAGAACCGCGCGCGTGCCGTATCGCGGTCGCCCTTGGGCAGCGCCTCGATTTCGAACGAACTCCACGACAGGCCGTAGTTGTTCTCATTGCCGAGCAGGTACATCAGCACTCCGGGCGTGCCACGATACGTCTCGACCATGGCGGCGACATCGGCGGCCAGCGCGGCCCGCATGCGCAGTTCTGAATAGTCAACCGAAGTCCGCCAGACCCCGTCCAGCGTGTAGCCGTAGCGCCCAACCGGGTGATTGATGATGCAGTAGATCCCGTAGCGGTCGTAGATGTAACGCACCCAGCGCGGCGGGATTCCGGTGTAGATGCGAAGGGTGTTGACTCCCATGCCCGCGAGCAAGGACATCTCGTGGTCGAGCGCCGCGGTGATGACTTCGTCGGCCTGCTGCCACAGATCGAAGGCGTAGTTCTGACCGATGGGCGTGTAATCCCAGTTCATCCCGCGCACGAAGAAGTCGTGCCCACCCACCTGGAGGCGCTTTCCCGTGTCGTCGCTGAACACGCGAACCGATGGGCGCCGCAGAGCGGAGTCGGTCTGCGCCATGGCACTTGCCGGCGCCCGGGTCGCCAGCACGGTGGCCAGGAGGCAGAGGATCGTTGCCACGCAATGCGACCGGATGCATGCAGGCAGCTTCACGGGCTTCTCCTTGTTTGGACGTGCCGGGAGGCCGAATCAACGGCCCCGGACGAAATCAGGTCGCGATACCAGAATGCGCTCTCGCGCGGAGTTCTGCGTTGAGTCTCGAAGTCCACGTGAAAGAGCCCGAAACGTTTCGAGAGTCCTTGAGCCCATTCGAAATTGTCCATGAGCGACCACACGAAATAGCCGTGCAGCGGCACTCCCTCTGCGGCCGACTGCTGTGCGGCAGCGACGTGGGTTCGCAGGTAATCCACTCGGCGAGGGTCGGACAGCGAATCCGACGGCGAGGGCCCGTCGTCGTAGGCCGCGCCGTTCTCCGTGAGGTAGATGCGGGCTGGGCGGTAGTCCGCGTGAATGCGCGTGAGCACTTCGTGGAGGCCTTGCGGATAGACCTCCCAACCCATCGCCGTGAGTTCGTGGTCGGGCACGACCTGGATCGCGAGCGGAGCGCCGGTGGGGCCGCGCTTCACCACGCTGCGGCTGTAGTAGTTGACCCCCAGAAAATCGGTCGGCGTCCGAATGATCTCGAAGTCGCCCGACTGCACGAACGGGAGATCCGAGTTCGCCAGGTGGCCCAGCCCGACGTGATCCGCGATCGCGTCCTCTGGATAGCCATCGCGGTAGAGGGGATCGAGGTACCAGCGATTGAACGCACCATCGAGTTGGCGCGCGGCGTCTCGATCTGCGTCCGAATCGGACACAGGATGCACAGACGTAGCGAGGTGGACGATCCCGAGCTGTGCTCCCGGCGAATAGCCACGCAGGATTTCGATCGCTCGCCCGTGCGAGAGCAGCAAATGGTGAACCACCTTCAACGAGGCACCGGGATCGCGCAATCCGGGCGCATGCACACCTTCCTGATACCCCAGGTGAGCGATGCACCAGGGTTCGTTGTGGGTGACCCAATGCCCGACGCGGTCGCCGAGCCGGCGGCTGACAATGGCAACGTAGTCGGCGAACGCATTCACCATGGAACGCGAGGTCCACCCGCCTTGATCCTGAAGCGCTTGCGGCAGATCCCAGTGGTTCAGCGTTACGAACGGCTGGATGCCGCAGGCGAGCAGCCGATCGATCAGTGCGTCGTAGAAGTCGAGTCCCGCCGCGTTCGCGTTTCCGCTTCCCGTTGGGAGAATCCGCGGCCACGAGATCGACAGGCGGTACGCTCCCACGCCGAGCCACTCGAGCAGCTCAATATCGTTCTGCCAGCGATGAAAATGATCGCATGCCGATCGGGAATCCGAGCCGTCAAGGATGTGGTTCGGTGTCGACGCGTATCGATCCCAGATCGACTGGCCCCGTCCGCCTTCAGCGAACGCGCCTTCGATCTGTTGCGCGGAGGTCGCAACGCCCCACATGAAGTCGTCGGTCTTGCGATGCGCGCTCACGATTCAGCTCCGCACCGGCAGCGGGGTGGGCGGATAGAGGTGGCATCGCACCGCGCGATCTCCTAGAGTGCGCGGCTCAGGATCGGATGTCGAGCACACTTCCATTCGATCCGGGCACCGCGCAGCGAACGGACAGCCGAGACCCGAGGGCCCGGCCGGTGCCGGTTGCGCGGCCCCGGTGGCGACCAACTTCGGGGAGGTCTCCGCGATCGACGCCAGGAGTGCGCGCGTGTACGGGTGCGCGGGCGAGTCCACGAGCTGCTCGCTGGGGCCATTCTCGACGAGTCGGCCGCGATAGAGGACCAGGATACGGTCGGCCAGGTACCGCGCGGACGCGAGATCATGCGTGATAAGCAGAATCGCGAGGCCACGCGCTTGTTTGAGCCGAGCGAGAAGATTGAGGATGCCCATCCGTATCGACACATCGAGCATGGAAGTCGGCTCGTCGGCGACCAAGATGTCGGGCTCGACTGCGAGCGCTCTTGCGATTGCGACGCGCTGGCGCTGTCCGCCAGACAATTCGTGCGGATATCGGTTGACGAATTCTTCCGGGGGGTCGAGGCCGACCGTCTTCAATAGCTCGAGGACCTTCGAGTGGAGCGAGGAACCTCGGAGCCGCTCGCCATGCCGCACCAGCGGCCGTTCAAGGTGGTGCGCGACGCTGTGAAGAGGGTTGAGCGAGCCGTGGCGAACCAGGGGTCGTTCGAGGTGGTGCCCGACGCTGTGAACGGGGTTGAGCGAGCCGAACGGATCCTGGAACACCATCTGAACGCGGCCGCGATACGCGAGAGTCGCGCGGTGCGGCTCCGCCGCCAGCACGTCCTCTCCCAAGATTCGAATCTCGCCCCGATCGGCCGTTTCGAGCCGAAGCAGAATGCGCGCGATGGTGCTCTTTCCGCTCCCCGACTCTCCGACGAGCGCAACCGCTTCGCCCCGATCGATGCGGAACGAGACGTCCCGGGCCGCGCAGACCTGTGTGGCCGCGGCGAATATCCGTTTGGAGGTAAACGTCTTCCCCAGTCCCACGACCTCGAGCATGGGTGGCGGCGGAACAGAGGGCGCGTGGTCCCTCATGACGCGGTGAACACTCCACGAAAGTACTTTGTTCGCATGTCGAACATAGTCTAGGATCATGCTGTGAGTGTCAAGGAACTCGGAGCGCAGGGAGCTTCGTCGAGCCGAGATTCACTTCCACCTGGAGGTCACCGCGATGTCGCTTCGAACGATGGCAGTCTTTGCAGTCGCCCTTGTGTCGCTCGCACCGGCGGCGAGCCACGCGAGCCTCGCCTCCTACTCTCAAGACTTCGAGAGTCTGGTGCAAACGGACCCGGCTGCGCTTCAGAACGATGGCTGGTTGGTCTACGGGAACGTATACACGCCTGCGCACGTGTTCATCTACGGGTACGGCGCGTTCCCGGCCCCGAATCCCGGCGGCGGTTTTTGCGCGATCGACGCCGGACAAGGTGGCGTACCTCAGGGGGCGCAGCAGCTGAGCGTCTACAACGACTACAACAACCTCGACCACGCGAACAACCGATTGATCGAGGCGAATGTATTCCGCGAACAGACGATCAGCGCCGCGGATGTCGGCAAGACCTGGGTATTCACGTTCGACGCGAAGCTCGGAAATCTCGTCAGCCCATCCACGGCGTTCGCATTCGTCAAGACCCTCGATCCGAACGCTGGATTCGCGACCACTCACTTCGTCACCTCAGACATGACCACGATTCCGACGTCCTGGGGGACGTTTCCAATCCAGCTCAGTATCTTCCCCAGTATGGTGGGACAGATCGCTCAGTTCGGCTTCTCCAACACGGCGACTGCCTATGCAGGGTCGGGAGTCTTCTACGACAACCTGTCCTGGCTCCCGTTGGTTCCGACGGGCGTGACGGATGCTCCAGGCCGCGAGCGTCTCGAGCTTCGTACGGCCGCTCCCAATCCGTTCCTGACCTCGACTCGCATCGAGTATTCGATTGCGCGCGCAAGCGTCGCGGACTTGAGCGTGTTCGATATCACGGGACGCCGTGTGGCGACCTTATTCCATGGGCCGGCGGAACCTGGTTCCCACTCAGTGGTCTGGCGCGGCCGATCCGATAATGGGCAGAGCGCTCCGAGTGGTGTCTACCAGTGCGTCCTCCAGACGGTGGACGGACGGCAGGTACGGAAACTGGTGCTCGGCCGCTGACTCAAAATAGAGGGCGGATGCCTCGCGCGCAGCCGCCCTTCGCCCGGTGCGCCCAGGAACGGGTTCGGCACTGGATCACTTGCGCGTCGCAGCATCGGCGGGAGCTTCAAATGCAAAAGGACAGGAGGCTGCTGACGGGAGCGATGTGCGCATGGCTCCTGTTTTTGATCGCCCCTCCGCTCGCGGCGCAGTGCATGCTGGCGAACCCCAGTTTCGAAGTGTTGGGCTCCGCGGGCTCCGTGTTTGCCGGGTGGAATCAGTTCGGTCCGGTCGGTTCGTCGACGAGCGCGTTGCATGGCGGCCGCGCGGCCCGGGTCACCGGTCCGAACTCCGGAACTTGGAATGTCTCGGGCTATTGGCAGGCGATGGCTTGCGCTCCTGGCAAACGCTGGTCGACTTCCGTGAACGTGTTTCACTCGTCCACCACTCCGCTCACCGGCGGATCGCAGGCGATTCTGAACATCGAGTGGCGCGGCACGAGCGGAAACCTGATCTCGTACGAGTCCCACGCCGCCGCCGCCGCCTCGACGCCCACCGATGTGTGGCGCGTGTACTCCGTGGAGAGTCAGGCGGCGCCCACTGGCACGGCGTCGATTCACTTCGTGCTCGGAGTGCTTCAGGGGCCAACGGATCCGACGCCCCAGGTGCTGTTCGACGCCCCAACGTGCGTGAGCATGGGGCCGCCCACGCTCGAGAGCTTGCAGTGGAGCGACTTCCCGGGCGGTCGCACGGTGGATTTCAGCGGCCGTGTCTGGCGCGTGAAGGGGCCGGGCTTCTACGGACCCGGCCCGAATCTCTTCGACAATGGCAGCAACGCAGTGTGGGTCGATGCCGTTGGTCGGCTCCACATGACGATTCACAAGATCGGTGCGTCCTGGCACAGCAGCGAGGTCGTGCTGAACGACGCTCTGGGGTACGGCGACTACGTGTTCACGACGCGCGGGCGCCTCGACCAGTTCGACGTCAACACGGTATTGGGACTGTTTCTCTGGGAATACGGTGCCTGCTACGACGTGAACTACTTGTGGTGGAACCCGTACAACGAAATCGACGTCGAGTTCAGTCGCTGGGGCAACCCGGGCAACGCGAACATGCAGTTCGTGGCGCAGCCCTTCAACGGGGCCGGAAATCTAGTGCGCTTCAATGTGACTTTCGCGGACAGCGAGCTCACCAGCCACGCCATGCGCTGGCTGCCGGGGCGAGTCGAGTACCGCAGCTGGCGTGGTGGACCGGACGCCGAATCCACGGCGAACATGATCGCGTCCTGGACCTACACAGGCGCGCACATCCCGCGCCCCGAGGCGCCGCGAGTTCACCTGAACATGTGGCAACTGGCGGCTCCAACCGCGACGCAAGAAACGGTTTTCGACGCATTCACCTTCCGGCCTGCATGCCCCTCCGGAACGTGCCAGATCGTTGCGGTGCCGCCACTCGCCCCGCCGTCTGGCCCGCTCGCGATCCTGACGGCGGCGATGCCAAACCCATTCGCGTCGGCTGCGACTATCCGCTATTCGACGGCCGTCTCCGGGCACGTTGAGCTCGTCATCTACGATATCTCTGGCCGACGCGTTCGCAGCCTCGTCAGTGGGGTGCTGGGGGCCGGAGCGCATGAGGTTGGGTGGAATCGACTGAGCGATGACGGCGCGCGTGCGCGTCCCGGCCTCTACCTGGCTCGACTTCGCGCCCTGGGCACCGTGAGTACGAGGCGCTTGATCGTCACCGAATGACCACGGTTCCCGGCAAGTCCCTCGACTCGGTGTGGCCGACCGCGCCCGCTCCTGATCGGCTCGCACCGTCGGGGGAGCATTTCGTGCGCGACGACGAAGACTATTTCCGCATTCATACCGTCGACGCGCTCCCACCGTTCTTGATGAACCTGCCGACCGACACGGACCTGTGGATGTTCGTGGCTTCAAACGGTGGCCTTACGGCCGGTCGTCGGGACCCCGAGGGTGCGGTCTTTCCCTACGAGACTGTCGATCGGTTGTACGACTCACCCCACCATACCGGTCCCGTGACCGTGGTGAAGTGTCAGCGCGGCACGCGCGCGCCGTTCTCCTGGGAGCCGCTCGCACCCTTCGAGCGAAGCGCGCGAGCACTCCAGCGATCGCTCAGCAAGAGCGCGCTTGGGAATCGACTCGTGTTCGAGGAAGTCCACGAAGAAGCGCAGCTCGCTTTCCGCTATCGGTGGAGTGGCAGCGACGCGACGGGGTGGGTGCGCACCGCGAGCCTCACGAATCTCGGACGAGAACCGGTGGTCGTCGCGCTGCTCGATGGCCTCCGAAACGTGTTGCCGAGCGGCGCCCCCCTTCCGCTCTACCAGCATTCCAGTTGCCTCGTGGATGCCTACAAGCGTGTGGACCTGGACCTCGCGTCTCGACTTGCCACGGTCTCGCTGACGTCACGGATCAGCGATCGACCGGAACCCGGTGAGGAGCTGCGCGCGAGCACCGTGTGGTGCCACGGGCTGCCGGAGTTCAGGGTTGCCCTCTCACTCGATGCGCTCAAGGCCTTTCGCCGCGGCGAGTGGGTGGGTGAGCAGACGGTCCTCGCGGGACAACGCGGCAACTATCTTGCCATGTCCGAGTTCACGCTGGCACCGGGCGCCACGCTCGAGTGGCACGTTGCGGTCGACGCGAATCGCAGCCATGTCGAAGTGGCGCGACTGCGCGCGCGGTTGCTGCAACGCTCGGATTTGGGCGACTGGGTCGTCCGCTCGCTCGATGTCGCGAGCGCGAACCTGCTCGGCATCGTGGGTAGTGCGGACGGCCTTCAGCTCACCGGGCGTTCGAACGCCGCGGCGCATCATCTCGCCAATGTGATGTTCAACAACTTGCGGGGCGGCGTGTTCGTTGAGAACGATACCTGCCCGCGCGCGGACTTCGTCGCTTTTGTGCGGGCCCGCAATCGCGGCGTCGCCGCTCGACATCGCGGGCTCCTCGGTGGCCTGAGCGAGCGGCCGCATGTCGGGGAGCTTCTCGACGCGGTCGAGTCCTCCGGCAATTCCGATCTGAGGCGACTGGGTCTCGAGTACCTGCCACTCTATTTCGGCCGCCGGCACGGCGACCCGAGCCGGCCATGGAATCGATTTGAAATCTCGGTCCGGAATCCGGACGGCAGCCGGGCGCTACGTTACGAGGGCAATTGGCGTGACGTGTTCCAGAACTGGGAAGCGCTCTCGCTGAGCTTCCCGACGTTCATTCCCAGCTTCGTGGCAAAGTTTCTGAACGCCTCCACCGTGGACGGTTTCAACCCGTATCGCATCACTCGTGACGGGGTGGATTGGGAGCTGCTCGATTCGCGAGACCCGTGGGGCGGTATCGGATACTGGGGCGATCACCAGATCATCTACCTGCTCAAGTTCCTTGAATCGATGCGCCGCCACACTCCGGGTGCCCTGGAGGACTGGCTCGGGCAGGAGATCTTCAGTTACGCGGATGTGCCCTACCGGCTCAAGCCGTATGCCGAATTGCTCGCGAACCCTCGGGCGACGATTCAGTTCGACGCGGTTCGGAACGCCCGCATCGCGGATCGAGTGGCGGCGATCGGCGATGACGGGAAACTTCTCCAGGCTGGCGACGGAACGGTCCATCACGCCAGCCTGATGGAGAAACTCCTGGTTCCCGCGCTGTCGAAGATGTCGTGCCTGGTCCCGGACGGCGGCATCTGGATGAACACCCAAAGACCGGAATGGAACGACGCGAACAACGCGCTCGTCGGCAGTGGACTCTCCGTGGTCACGCTGTGCTACCTGCGGCGATACCTGAGTTTCCTCGAAGCGCTGCTCAGCGAACGTCCACAGGCGCAGGCACAGGTGGCGGTCGAGGTGGTCGAATGGATGCGCGAAGTCGCCGCGATCCTGCATCAACACGAGCCGACGCTCGAGGCCGGTGATCTGAACGATGTGACGCGCAAGCAAATCATGGACGCGCTCGGCCATTCGTTCTCCAACTACCGCCAACGCCTCTACGCGCATGGATTCGGTGCCAAGTCGACGCTCGACGCGCGCGAGGTGTTCGCATGGTGTCGAGTCGCGCGCAGCCATGTGGAGCATGCGATCGCATCCAACCTCCGGGGTGACGGCCTCTACCACTCGTACAACCTACTCACGATCGCCGAAGACGGCACCCGCGCGACCGTGCGGCGGCTCGGATTGATGCTCGAAGGGCAGGTGGCCGCCATGAGTTCAGGGCTCGTCGACGCGGGGGATGCCACGCGTTTGGTGACGAGTCTGTTCGCGAGTCCTCTGTACCGCACGGATCTGAACAGCTTCTTGTTGTCACCAACGCGAACGCTGCCGACATTTCTCGAACGCAACGTGATCTCGGAAGCGCAGAGTCGCGCCGTGCCACTTGTGAACGAGCTGCTCACCGCGAGAGACACGTCGATCGTCGAACGAGATGCCGACGGAGCGCTGCGATTCCATGCGAGCTTCGGCAACGCTGGTGATGTGGCGAGCGCTCTCGATCGGCTGGAACCGCGCGAACGCTGGGCCGGTGCGGTCGCGCGCAACCGAGCAGCTCTCCTCGACCTATTCGCGGAGGTGTTTGCCCACAAGACGTTCATGGGACGCTCCGAGAGGATCTACTCGTACGAGGGAATCGGCTGCGTCTACTGGCACATGATAGCCAAACTGTTGTTGGCCGTTCAGGAAGTCGCGTTGGCGGCGCATGAGCCCGGTGTCGATTCAACTCTCGGCGACTCGCTCATGCGCGACTACTACCGAATTCGGGGCGGGCTGGGCTTCGAAAAATCGGTGATTGAATACGGTGCGTTTCCGACCGACCCCTACTCACACACCCCGTCTCATGCGGGGGCACAACAACCGGGCATGACGGGGCAGGTCAAAGAAGAGATCCTCACCCGCTTTGGCGAGCTGGGTGTGCAGGTCCGCGATGGCGCCGTGGGATTCGATCCGTGGATGCTCCAACCCGATGATTTCTTGAAGGAGCCGGGAACCTACAGCTACTTCGACCTGGCCGGCACCAGGCGATCGCTGTCGGTGCCCTCGGAAGCGCTCGCGTTTTCCTATTGCCAGGTTCCGATCGTGTATGCGCGCGTGGCTGGCGAAGGTTGGGTCCGAGTCGTGAGGGAGGCTGGGCTGGTCAGCGAAAAGCCGGGGTGCTGGCTCGATCGCGCGGAGAGCCGTGACTTGTGGTCACGGCGCGGCCAAATCGAGCGCATCGAGGTCGGCATTCCAGAGGACCGATTGTTTCGGGATTGAGCGGCGGTGAGCGCGAACCGCAAGTCTTCAGTGGCCGACGGCACGCCCTGCCATCGCGGCCTTCGGAGTGCGATCAGCACGATACAAGCCCCAGTGCTTTTCGACCTCGTCCGGACGGTCGCCGCCCTTCCAGTTCTCGTCGAACGCCTCGAAGAAGTACGTTGAGACTCCTTCGCCCCGCATCCACTCGCCGAACGCGATGTAGAAGCGCGCCTGCTCCGCCTCGCCCACTCGCCCCTTCATGAGCATCGCTTGCTCACCCGACTCGCTGCGTTGCGTCGCCCACCCGGTTTCGCCGAGCACGACGGTTCGGTCGGGATGCCTGGTGCGAACGTTCGTGAGCACCCCTCGAATCCACTCGATGGATTCCTCGAGCTGCAGTCCATTCCATAGCGGGTGCGCGTGCAGCACGATGAAATCACACTCGCGCGCCACGCGCTCACTCTCGGGTTTGTTCCAGAAGTTGAAATCGTCCGCGGTGGTGACGGGGGCGCGCGTACGTCGACGCACTTCTCGCAGGTAGCCAAGCAGCACTTCCGGCGGGCAACGGTGGTCGGACCAGGTCACCTGGGTTTCATTGCCGACGCAGACTGAGGACACGATGTCCGGGTAGTCGTGCGCGAGGCGAACGGCTGCTTCGATTTCGCGGCGGTTCTCCGCGCGGCGATCGGGATACCGCTTGGCAGCGCCGCTGCTGTCAGGAACGGTCTCTTCCATGGCGATCCACGCACCGAGCATCACATGAAGATCGAGCCGCTCGTCCCGAATCGTGCGCAGAATGGTCTCCCCCAGCTCTGCGGATCCGTAGACTCGGATCGCTCGCCAATGACGAGCGAGGAGGCGAAGATCCTCCGCGATCTGGGTCGGGCTCGGTTTCACGCCCCCCGGCCGCTGACCATCACGGTGGGGACCGTAGGCGATGCCATGGTCACGATCGTGATCGATTGGCCTCGGTTCCAATCGCCTAGCCGCGATCGCGGTGCAGCTTGAGAGCGCAGCGGCAGCGATCATGACAGCGACCACGAGGGCGGACGGTAAGGGAATCCGTGTAGGCAGCCTATTCACCGGTTCGGCACTCGCCTTTCGAACACCATCGTGAACTCGTTGCGGGAGTACCGTCGTCGCGGCCATAGCCGACTGACGGTTGTGGAACGCCTGCCCGAAGTGGTCAACCTACTCCGGCTTCAAACTGGCGTCCACTTCGAGGGAAACTTCAGCTTTAGTCGAGCACCACCACTCGCGCAACGCGCACGCTCGAACCCGCCCGCAGGCGCGCCATGTAAACCCCCGGTGCCAGCTGGAGCCCCGCGCCCAGCGCCACTGTGTGCCGCCCCGCGCCCAGCGAACCCACTTCGCGCTCCGCCACGCGTCGGCCGCTCACGTCCAGCAGTTCGAGCTGCGCCGGCGCCGTACCTGGCAGCGCAAGGCGAAAGGTCAGCGTGCTGGCGCGAGAAGGATTCGGGCGCACGGGATCGAGTGCAAACGAGAGCGCTGCTTCGGAGGGCACATCGGACGTCGCGCCGATCGCCATCTTGGTTGCGATCAAGAGCTCGGTGGTCCCCGGGCTCGTGGTGGCCCAAATGTCGGTTCCAACGAGCACGGTCTTGCCCGCATCGAGCGCACCACGGATCGTGCTCGATCCCGCGCGCGTGACGACGCCCTGGGGCGTGATGCTGTAAGTGCCGCTGATCGGGCCGCTCTCGCCGTTGCTCGCCGTGCTCGAGCCGACGTAGCTGCCGTTGGCGGCAATGGTCATCTGGCCTCGCCCCCAGCGCGGTGCGCCGGGGCCGGTCGCAAGGCTGTTCAGTTCCCACGTGCCGACGAGGTCCGCGAGGGCGTAGCTGCTCGCCATCTTCACGCCCACGGTCAGGTCGGCGGTGCCAGCGGCAAAACCGTCCCAGGTGCTGGTCATCACCATCACGGTTCTGCCGACGTCCATGGCTCCGCGGCCGGTGTTCGATCCCGCGAGGGTCAGGATCCCGCCCGATGTCAGGCCGAGTGAGCCGCTACTGGCATCCGGCTGGCCCAGATGGTCCGTCAACGTGCCCGAGAAGTTGCCATCGGCCGCCACCGTGATTCGCCCGCGTTCCCACCATGGCGCGCCCGGACCGGAGGCAATGATGTTGAGTTCCCATGGGCCACTCAGGTTCGAGAGTGCGTAACCCACACCCATTTTGAGGCCCACTCTGAGCTCGGTCGTGCCCGGGCTGCCGCTCGACCAGGTGTCCGTTCCCACCAGGACCGTGGTGCCCGCGTCCAGAACGCCTCGAAACGCTGGCGACCCGGCGAACGTGACGACGCCGGAGGGCGAGAGCGCGAGTGAGGCCTGCAGCGTGTCGGCACCGCCGCTGATGTCGTTCGTGTGGGCGATGAAGCTTCCGTTGCTCGCGATCGTAGCGCGCGAACGTTCCCACCACGGGGCACCCGGGCCCGACGCGAGGCTCTGGAATTCCCAGACGCCTTGAAGATCCGCCTGCTGGTATGCACCCGCGGTACCGGGCAACGCGATTGCGAGGCACAGGCACACGGCGAACAGGATGTGGTGCAGGCGCTGTCGATTCATGTGCGACCTCCGGGACTCTCGGACGCAGGATGGAGAAAGATCGGCTGTCCGACCGCCAGTCGCCCGATGCGAGTGACCGTGCCGTAGATTCCCGCGGTGTTCTCGTGCACGCGCACGACCGCCTTCAGCATTTCCGGAGCGGGACTCGCTGAGTCCGGATCGAAGTTTACCATCGAGCAGCGAACGTCACGCATCGTGACGGCGACGGCTGGCGCATCGACCCCCTCGCCCAAGCGGAGCACGCCGCCCACCCACGCGTCCTCCTGGAACGGACCCGAGCGCAGCAGGCGAACCAGAACGTTCGGGCGAAAACGTCGTACGTCCGGGCTCTGTCCCGCGAGTCGTGTGATTTCCGCCACCGTATCGGACGCAATCACGGAGACGCTCGCTTCGTCGAAGATGCCGTGCTTCATGTGCATCATCTGCACGGGAGCCCCGAGCCGATGTTCGATCTCCGTGGCGAGCTCCTCCCCGTATACCGGAAGCGTTTCACCATTCGGCGTGCGTATGTGCGTCGGAAGCGCTCCCTGATCGCCGTTTCCATCGCGGTGTGGTGCAAACCGGAGCAGGTCGGGAAGCTTGCTTGCGGTGAGCCACGGAAACCCACCGCGATCATCGAGCTTTCGCAGCGCCAGGCGCCGGTCTCCCTCGAGGCCGTGCCAGTCCATTGTGCCCGCTTCGAGTCGCTCGCCGGCCATGGACTTCACGGGATAGCGGAAGAGCGCCTCGATGCGTCCGAGTTCGATGGGCGTGACGTCTACACCCACATTCGCTCCAATCCGGCTGATCGGCGTGAATCGGCCAACTGCCCGCGATGCATGTACCAATGGTCGGCGACATACTGCACGCACAGGCGATAGGTGCCGAACGTATCTTCGAAGCCTGCAGGGATTCGCACGCTCGCCTTGTCGAGATCGGCTTCGGAGAACGACTCGAGGAGCGCCAGAGTCGACGCGCGCACCTCACGACACCTGGCAAGCACCTCGTCAAACTGAGGGTATTGGCGGATCTCTCCGCTCACATCCGCGCCGTCGAAGACTTCCTCCCAGTGCGCGAGCGGGTTCGGTTCGCCAAGCATGAAGGTGCGGACCACCAGCAGCTCGATGTAAGCCAGGTGCCCGAGGACCCACAGCGTATGGCAGCCGCCGTTCGAGGTCGGGAACACGACGCACGCTTCTCGCATCTCTTCGACTCGAGCCAGAGTGCGATCTCTGCTCTGCCTCAAGTTGACGCGCAAGAGCTCGATGGATTGCATGGCCAACCCCTCTCGTCTCGAACATCAGCAAGACGGCGATCTCGCCGCGTGCGGCGTGTGCCTCATGGATCGAGTCGGCCCGCCGGGACGCGCCCCGCTACACGACCGCCACTTTCACGCAGTGGATCGGGGGCAGCGAATCGAACAGGCATTCCCACTGCTCTCCGCCTTCACGACCGATCCACAACTGGCCGGTCGTCGTACCGAAGTAGAGCGCAGGGGATTTCATGCGGTCGATGTCCATGCCGTCGCGCTGCACGGTGAAGTAGCTGGACTTGCGCGGCAGACCTTTGGCGAGCTTGCGCCACGAGTCGCCGCCGTTCTCGCTGCGCCAGACCGCCGGAGCGCTGTCCGGGCAGGTGCGCGTCATGGGATCCAGCGGCATCACGTACACGGTGTCTGCGTCCTGAGGGTGCACCACGATCGGGAAGCCGAAGTCCGATGGCAGGCCTCTGGCGATCGATCGCCAGGTCGAGCCGTAGTCGTCGCTCCGCAGCACGCCGATGTCGGGACGCGGGCCGCCGGGCCCATCCCACTTCGCCCAGCCACCATGGTTCTGCATGTAGAGCCGTCCGGGGGCGTCGTCATGGCGCGCCATCTTGTGCACGCACTGTCCGAACTCGGGGTACGGGTCCGGCGTGAATCCGGCGCCCACCCCGGTATTGGCCGCGCGAAACGTGGCGCCGCCGTCCTCACTCAGGTAGTGACCGCCGGTGGAAATGCCCAGGTGCATGCGCGGACCGTCGGTGAGAATCGTGTGCATGCACAGGCCGCCGTTGCCCGGGTGCCACTGCCGCGCATGCGCATGATCGCTGATGCTGGACACCATCTCCCAGGAGTCGCCGCCATCCTGGCTTCGGAACAGCGATGCGGGCTCGACGCCGCACCACAGGTCTTTCTTGCCGGGGCCGGGTTCGAGCGACCAGATGTTCGCGAGCGCGCGGCCGTCACTCTTCGCGAACGCAGGGGCCGACGCGGTCGGCTTGAACGACTTCCCGAGGTTGGTGGACCGCATCACCTTCATGCCGAAGAACGGGTTGCAGCTCGAGAAGTACAGGCGCGGTGTGCCGCGCGTGTCGATCAGTGCCGCGTACGCGGGCACGCCTGCCCCGAACGGACCGCTGAGCGAGAAACCGCGACGCGACCGGCCACTCTCGGCAACGAACAGTCCCTTCTTGGTTCCAATCGCAACGATCGCGCGGTCCGCCATGTTCAGCCCCCCGAGACCGCAGGAAGGATCGTGATGACGTCTCCGGAGGCCACGGCGGTCGCGAGGCCTTGCCGATCACGCACGTTGTCGGCGTTGACGAATACGTTGAGGTGGGGTCTCACTCGCCCGGTTTCATCACAGACATTGGAGTGGAGTGCAGGGTAGTGACGCTCGAGTTGCATGAGCAAGTTCGGCAGGCCCGTCACCGTGAGCGTGAGTTGCGCCTTGCCTTCGCAAAAGGTTCGCAACGTGCCGGGAACGAACAGGGTGACTTCCTGGGCGGCGTCCATGGGCGACTCCGGAACTAGGCTCGATGGCGACGCAACGACGTTAGCTCCGTCCGCGAGCGAGAGCAACCGATCTGCGCATCACGTCTTCCGCATCCACACGCCCCACGTCCCTCGTCCCGCCTGCTTGTCCGCGATCGGCTGACCCGTCAGCTTGAGCGCCAGCTTGATCTGGCCGTGGTGATAGCCCTCGTGCCAGATCATGTGCTGAAGGAACAGGATCGGGTGGTCGTAGTGCTGGTTCATCGGCAGGCCGGATTCCAATCGGCCGCTGACTGCTTCGCGCAGTGCCGCGGCACTCTCGTTCAACATGAGCGCCAGACGTTCAACATCGCGCTCGGCCACCCATTCGTCCGGCACCGGCTTCGCGAACTCGGGGGCGTTCTCCGAGATGAACGCGAGTCGCACGAAGTGCATGTGCGTGAACAGCTGCCCGACCGTCGGGCTGCCCTCGGCCGCGCTGGTCTCGAATCCGCCCTCCGGTACGAGTCGAAGCAGGTTCACGAGGATCGCGTTGTTCCGATCCCATGAGTCGAGCAGGGTTTCGAGCAGTGTCGAGTCGTGCATGCCTGGCATCGCGATGTCTGCGTGAGTTTCAGTTCGCCTGAGCTCGATGGCAAAGTCTACCGGATCGCGTATTGTGCGTCGCCATGCGCCTATCCAGCGGCACCCGTCTGGGCCCCTATGAAGTGATTTCGCCGCTCGGGGCCGGCGGCATGGGCGAGGTCTACCGCGCCCGTGATACGCGCCTCGGGCGCGACGTCGCCATCAAGGTGCTTCCGCAGCACCTGAACGAGAACCCCGAAGTCCACGCCCGCTTCGAACGCGAGGCGCGCACCATCTCGAGCCTCAATCACCCGCACATCTGCACGCTGCACGACGTGGGACGGGCGCCCGGCGAGGGCGGGTCGGGCGAAACCGACTACCTGGTGATGGAGCTGATCGAAGGCGAGACGCTGGCACAGCGACTCGAGAAGGGTCCGCTGCCGCTCGCCGAAACGCTGCGGCTCGGCATCCAGATCGCCGACGCACTCGACCGCGCGCATCGCGCCGGAATCGTCCATCGCGACTTCAAGCCCGGCAACGTCATGCTCACGCGCTCGGGCGCCAAGCTCATGGACTTTGGCCTCGCGCGACCGACGGGAATGGGTTCGGCGGGCGGAGGCAGCGGCGTCTCGTTCGCCAACCTCTCCCAGTCACCGACCCGCGCC
>JABFRW010000028.1 GCA_013140805.1 Candidatus Eisenbacteria bacterium | reverse complement strand
AATCGCGTCCGCGCCCATGATCGGTTGCGCGTCGAGCACGCCATCGGCGAGATGGAAGCGGAGGAATCGGATCAGATCGAGCGTGCTCGACGCGACACCGCCCGCGGCGTGCATGGTCGCGTCGGACTTGGTGAACGCCGGCTTCACCGAGCCGAACTCGAGCGAGTAAGGAACCGCGTGATCGGGATCGGACAGGTAGCGGGTCGCAGACGTGGTGCTGCGCGTCATGCCGAGCGGAGCGAACAGTTCGCGCTCGAGCGGCCGTTTCCAGCTGCCGCCGCAGCGCTCCGCGATCATGCGGCCGGCGATCGTGTAGTGCAGATTCGAATACTCGAACGTCCCGGTCGGTCGCGTGGCCGCCAGCAGCCGGGCGAAGCGCGCCGGGGTCATGGTTCCCGAATAGGCCTCCCCCATCGTGATGATGGGGTTCTGGAGTCCGGCGCGATGACACAGCAGGTCGCGCAACGTGATCGAGTCGGTGGCCGCGGAATCGGCGAGCCGAAAGCCCGGAAGCACCTCGCGACATCGCGTATCGAGTGCGAGGCGCCGTTGTTCGTCGAGTCGGACGCTCAGCGTTGCGACCAGCGGCTTGGTGCACGAGGCGATGTAGAACATGGTCTGCGGCGTGACCGGCAGACCTCGCGCCACGTCACGCTCACCCGAAGTCGCGAGGAGTACCAGTGAGTCGTTGCGCACGACGGCGATCGCGAGGCCGGGAATGCGCAGCGAATCGCGCATCGTCTCCCAGCGCGAGAGTCGCGCGGCGAAGCGAGGCGCGAGCGGTCCCTCCGCGCGAAACGCGGCGACCGGTTGGACCGTTCCGAGGACCGACAACAGCGCAGTGGTGACGCACACGAGCACAACGGAATTCATCGCGACGCTCCGGATCTGGACACCGCACGGCCGGCCACTCACGGCCGACGCGCCGGCATGTCGATCCGGTCTGACCGGCCGACCGCGCGCGCGGGTTTCAGTGCACCGCGTCGCCCGGCGACTTCGGTCCTCAGGCCTGCGGGTCGGCCTCGGCCGATTCGAGCAACTCGCCGGCCAGATCACCGACCGCGGCGAACGTCTCGCGGGCCGCCTCGAGCATCGCGTCGCGCTGGGCCGGTTCGAATTCGATCGCGTTCATCACGCCGCGGAACTCCTGCCACAGCGGACGCTGCTGATCGCCGTGCGGATCGAGGTAGCTCATCGCCGCGGCCGACTCGCGCGGATTCACGTCCCACGCCTTGGCGAGCGCACGCGCGATGAACGAGTTGCCGTTCTTGCTGCCCTCGAGCACGTAATGGACGCCCATCAGCGCGAGCGGATCTCGTGTGGCCAGGTCGTCGAGGTATTCGACGAAGCGCGATACCGACGGCAGCGCCGTGATCGAATCCGGATCGTGCCCCAGCACGCGCAAGTCGGCGGCGAGGCGCGGCGACTGCATCAGCTCGTCGCGCAGCAGCGGCGCGAGTCGGGCCTGCCCGGTCCGCAGCGTCGCGAGATGCCGTTCGAGCCGCGAGTGGATGAGCCGCATCTGGCCGAGCCACGTCGCGTACTCGTCGCGCGTGACGGTCGCCTTCACGAGCGCGATCTGAAACGGCTGGGTCTCCGCGCGGCGGTGCAGGTCGGCGGTGCCGTCGCGCAGCAGGTCCATGACTCCGGGGCTCGTCGTTGCACTCGAGGGCTGCTCAGCCATTGCGGGATCTCCACCAGATGACGACCGCCGGCACGATCAGCCACAGCAGTCCTTTGATGAGAAAGAAGAGGAAGCCGAGAAAGCCGAGCTGGCGGACGCGGAGCCAGAAGCGGCTCCAGCGAGGCGAGCCTGCCTCGACCATCTCGGTCAGGACCGGATTCGCCGCCTGAGCCCGAAAGCCCTGCTTGGCCTCTCGATCGACGTTCATTAGGGTGACCTAAATAGCAGTAGTGCACCCTTACGGTCAAGTGTTGAGTCCACCTAACTCGGCCTCAGCTGCGTGCGCGAGTCTCTGCCAGCACGCGCTCGAGGAACGCTTCGCGCGTGACGGTCTCCTGCTGGCCGACGCCCTTGCGGCGCGGCGTGACGGTGCCTGCTTCGGCTTCGCGCGGACCGACGACCAGCATGTAGGGGATCTTCTCTTCGACTTCGGCGTCGCGGATCTTCGCGTTGAGCTTTTCGTCACGCAGATCGCACTGCGCGCGGACTCCCTGCTCCTTCAGCAGCCGGGTGGTCTCGGTCGCGTAATCGAACGCCTTCGGGTTGGTCGGAATCACCATGACCTGAGTCGGAGCGATCCACACCGGGAAGTCGCCGCCGGTGTGCTCGATGAAGATGCCGGCGAAGCGTTCGAGCGAGCCGTAGAGCGCGCGGTGCAGCATGATGCACTCGTGCTCCTGCCCGTCGGAGCCGGTGTAGGTCACGCCGAAGCGCTTCGGCAGGTTGAGATCGACCTGAATCGTCGGGCACTGCCACTCTCGTCCCAGCGCATCGCGCAGCTTGACGTCGATCTTGGGCGCGTAGAACGCGCCGCCGCCCTCGTCGACTTCATAGGGCAGCCCGCGGCGCTCGAGTGCCGCACGCAGCGCTTCGGTCGCGAACGTCCACTCCTCGTCGGTGCCGAGCGACTTCTCTTTGGGGCGCGTCGCCAGGTAGCAGACGTGCTCGTACTTGTAGGTGCGCAGTAGGAAGTCCATCAGGTCGAGCACGCCTTCGACTTCGGAGGCGAGCTGGTCCGGAGTGCAGAAGATGTGCGAGTCGTCCTGGGTGAAGCCGCGTACGCGCTCCATGCCGTGCAGCACGCCCGAGCGTTCGTAGCGATACACGGTGCCGAGTTCGGCGTAGCGGATCGGCAGCTCGCGGTACGAGTGCTTGGTGGTCTTGTAGATCATGATGTGGCCGGGACAGTTCATGGGCTTCATTCGAAACGGCTGCCCGTCGATGTCCATCGGCGAGTACATCAGATCGGCGTAGTTCTGCAGGTGGCCGGAGACCTCGAACAACTTCTCGCTCGAGATGTGCGGGGTATACACGAAGTGGTAGCCGCGCCGCTGATGCTCGTCCCTCCACAGCGTCTCCATGAGGTGACGCACCATGCCGAGCTTCGGGTGCCAGAACACCAGCCCCGGGCCCACTTCCTCGTGGAGCGAGAACAGCTCGAGTTCGCGACCGAGGCGCCGATGGTCGCGCTTGAGCGCCTCCTCGACTCGCTTCAGATGTTCTTCGAGCTCCTGCGGGCTTGCGAACGCGGTGCCGTAGATGCGCTGCAGCATCTCGTTGCGCTCGCTGCCGAGCCAGTACGCACCCGCCACGTGGGTGAGCTTGAACGCACCGATGCGGCCGGTGCTCGCGACGTGCGGTCCGCGACACAGGTCGACGAACTTGCCGTTGGTGTAGGTGGTGACCTTCGCGTCTTCCGGGATCACCGACAGGAAGTGCAACTTGTACTTCTCTCCCGCCTTGTCCCAGTGCGCGCGCGCGGCTTCGCGGGTGGTCTCAGCGAACTCGAACGGCTGGTCGGCCGCAACGATCTCGCGCATGCGCGCCTCGATGCGCTCGAGATCGTCGGTACTGAAGGGCGTATCGCGTGCGAAGTCGTAGTAGAAGCCGTTCTCGACCGGCGGTCCGCCGGCGACCTTCACGTCCGGAAACAGCTCGGTGACCGCGGTGGCGAGCACGTGTGCAGCCGAGTGCCGCAGTCGATAGAGCGCCTCCCCCCCGGGATAGTGGGAGACGTCGGGACGGTCTTCGGTTGCGACGGACATGGCGGGATCCAGGAAGATGGTGGGCGTTACTGGACTTGAACCAGTGACCCCTTGCTTGTCGAGCAAGTGCTCTACCAGCTGAGCTAAACGCCCGCGAGGCCGAGCATTTAGCCGCAAGCGACGCGTTCGCGTCAAGGCGCGGTTCGCACCCCCGGCACGCGGTCGACGAGCCACAGATTCGGAACCTCGACCTGATTGCCGGCCGAGCCGAGGATCAACCGTCCATCGGGCGTGGTCTCGACCTGGTCGATCGCGATCGGAAGCCACAAGGCTTCGTACGATCGATCGCGCTTCACGTGGTGCACGCGGATGCTCGAACCGGCGTAGGGCCACGTGGCCGTCGCGGCCGTGGAGATCGCGTAGACGAAGCGCTTCGAGTCGAGCCACGCGCCGACCGACGGCGAGCCCTTCGTGAGCGGCAGCGTGAGCGGGCGCGCCACTTCACCCACCACCAGCAGCAGGATCGCGCCACTCGAGTCCGGACGCGCCCGCACGCTCACCGCCAGGCGTTTCGCGTCCGGCGACCAGCGCGGACCGCGCAGGCCGCGGCCGTGTTCGCGATGGACGATCTTCTCGCCGCGCCCGGCCGAGTCCGCAATCGCGAGCACCCACTCGATCGCGTCGCCGCGCGACTCGCGTCTCAGGTAGGCGAGCCACCGGCCGTCGAGCGATGGATCGGCGTCGAGCGCGTCCGACAACACCCGCGTGCTGCGTCCGTCGGCGAGCGCGATGCGATACACCGATGTGCTGGTCGAATCCGACGCGGTTACGAGCACCGCGCGCGCGTCGGCCGTGAAGCGCGGGAGCCCGACCGCGCCGGTCGCGATCGGCGAGCGCTGACCTCCGGCGAGCGGCCGCTTCCAGACCCCGAGCGCTCCTCCGAACTCCGAGAACCACACCAGCCAGCGGCCGTCGGGCGACACCGCAGGCGACTCGTCCGCCGCCCCCGCTTCCGTGATCGACACGAACCGCGGCGGCTCGGGCGGCGGCGGAGTCGCGAGCCGCAGCGTGAACGAACCGATCAGCACCCCGGCGAACAGAATGAGCGCGAACGGTATCAGCTGGCCGGATCGGGTCGGCGCGGTCACGCGAAGCTCACACGCGCCGCCCGATCGCGCCCGCGATGGTTCGCACCTGTCCCACCAGTTCCTCGAACTGCTCGGGGTACAGCGACTGCGCGCCGTCCGAGAGGGCGTGATCGGGATCGTGATGCACTTCGATCATCAGACCATCGGAACCGGCCGCGATCGCGGCGCGCGCCATGGGCGCAACCTTGTTGCGAATGCCGGTACCGTGCGACGGATCCACGATCACCGGCAGGTGCGAGAGTTCCTTCACCACCGGAATCGCGTTCAAGTCGAGCGTGTTGCGGGTGTAGGTTTCGAACGTCCGGATGCCGCGTTCGCACAGGATCACCTGGCGATTGCCCTGCGACATCACGTGCTCGGCCGACATCAGCCATTCCTCGATCGTTGCGGCGAGTCCGCGCTTGAGCAGCACCGGCTTGTCGAGCTGGCCGACCTCGCGCAACAGCGAATAGTTCTGCATGTTGCGAGCGCCGATCTGCAGGATGTCGGCGTAGCGCGCCATCAGCGCGACCTGCGCGGTGTCCATCACCTCGCTCACCACCGCGAGCCCGTGCGCATCGGCGGCGCGGCGCAGGATGCGCAGTCCCTCCTCGCCGAGCCCCTGGAACGAGTAGGGCGAGGTGCGCGGCTTGAAGGCTCCGCCGCGCATCACCGTGGCGCCGGACCTGGCGACCGCCGCCGCGATCGTGAACGCCTGCTTCTCGCTTTCGACCGAACAGGGTCCCGCCATGAGCGCGAGCTGCTCGCTGCCGATCGTCACTCGCCCGACCGAGATCAAGGTCGCCGCGGGCTGAAACGCGCGGCTCACCAGCTTGAAGGGCGACGGGATCTTCTCGAGTCGTTCGATCGCCGCCCAGCCCGCCGCCTGTGCCCAGTCGACCCGCCCCACCTCGCCGACCGCGCACAGGCGCACCTGGCCTTCATGGTCGGTACGATGCACGGCGAGCCCGAGCATGCGCAGCCGCGACGTCACGTCACTGACTGCGGACTCGGCGGCACCCGGTTTGAGCAGGACCAGCATGTGGGCAGTGTTCCTCTTGAGTGGTGATGATGCGATGCGAGTCGGCGGCGCGTCAGGCCTCGCGGCCGCGCAGCGCGCGCTGCCGCAGCCACACGTCCATCAGCACGATCGCCATCATGCTCTCGGCGACCGGCACCACCCGCGGGCAGATGCACGGGTCGTGTCGCCCTTTGATCTCGATCGTCGTGGTCTCGCCCGACGCCGTGGCCGCGGTCTGCGGTTTGCCGATCGAGGTCGCGGGACGCACGGCGACCCGCACCACGATTTCGGCACCATTCGAGATCCCGCCCGAGATGCCGCCGGCGAAGTTGGTGAGGTAGCGCGTGCCGTCGAACGCGTCGTTGGTCTCGGATCCGCGTCTGGCGACCATGCCGAATCCGCCGCCGATCTCGACGCCCTTGGTCGCGGGGATCGAAAGCATCGCCGCGCCGAGGATCGCATCGAGTTTCGCCATGGTGGGATCACCCCAACCCACGGGCACGCCGCGCGCGATCACTTCGACCACGCCGCCGACCGAGTCCTGCTCGTCGCGCGCGCGTTCGATCACCGCCGCCATTCGCAGCGCGGCCGCGGCATCGGGACATCGCACCGGGTTGTTCTCGACCTGTTCCCAGTCGCGCTCGGACGCCCGCTCCTCGCCCACCTGGACGGTGCCGCCGACGAGGCTCACTCCGACCGTCGCGAGCGCCGCTCGCGCCAGTGCGCCGGCTGCCACGCGTCCAACCGTCTCCCGCCCCGACGAACGGCCGCCACCTCGATGATCGCGCATGCCGTACTTCTGAAAGTAGACGTAGTCGGCGTGCCCCGGGCGGTAGACCGACTTGAGTGCGTCGTAATCCTGCGAGCGCGCATCGGTGTTGCGGACCAGCATGGCGATCGGCGTGCCGAGCGTCATGCCTTCGAACACACCCGACAGGATCTCGACGCGATCCGCCTCCTGGCGCTGCGAGGTCAGCGCACTCTGCCCCGGCCGGCGCCGATCGAGCTCGCGCTGAATCATCGCCGCTTCGATCGCGATCCCGGGCGGCACGCCGTCCACCACCACGCCGACTCCCGGCCCATGGGACTCGCCGAACGTCGTGACGACGAACAGCGTGCCGAACGAAGAGGACATGCTCAGCGCCGCCGGGCCGGTTTGCGCTTGCCGCCGCGTGCCGCCGACTTCGTCCGGCGCGAGCTGCTCCCGGCGCGAGAAGCGCCGGCGGTCACCGCGGCATTCACCTTCGCCCGAAACGCGAGGTGAGCCGCTACGAGTCGTTCGAATTGATAGAGATAGCTTGGCCGGATGTCGGCGCGCGCGGCAACGATCCAGCTCTTGCATCGCTCCCAGGTCACGACGTCTTCCCCAGTGTGATCGAAGAACAGTTCGGCGTTCATCGCCCCGCGGTTGACCAGCGTGCCGACCATCTCCCAGTACGAAATCGTCATGCGGAACCAGCGGTCCTCGTCGCTGTGCGACAGGTAGAGCGCCTTGATCTCGGCCCATTCGCCGGGCTTGAACTGGGTCAGGAACCAGGCCCGCGCGCGGCGCAGCTCGGGCTCGCGTCGAACCTCGTAGAGGTGGAGCAGCAGTTCGGCGTCGGCGTGAGTCGGTTTCGACATGGCGCACCTCGTGAGAAAGGTTGAGAGCGGATGCGCGCAGGCTAGCAAGTGCGCACGCATGCGCAAAACCGCTCGGCCTTTCTCGCCCCGCGCGACTGTGAGAGCGTTCGAGTCATGTCCCGCCGCGCCGCTGCCGGTCCTGCCATTCCAATCGAACCCACTCGACTCGCGCGGCGCCTCGGAACCCTCGATGGCGCGCTGCTGACGATCGGAGCCGTGGTCGGCACGGGGATCTTTCTCACCGCGGGCGATGTGGCGGCCGCGGTGCGCGCCCCCGCACTGGTGATCGGAGTCTGGATCGGCGCCGGGCTTCTCACGCTGGCCGGTGCGCTCGCGTATGCGGAACTCGGCGCGATGCTGCCGCGGGCGGGTGGCCTCTATCACTTTCTCGCCGAGGCATGGGGCCCGGTGTGGGGCTTCCTGTTCGGCTGGGCGTGCTTCCTCGTGATCATGTCCGGAGGGATCGCCGCGATCTCGATCGGATTCGGCGAGTACCTGGTGGGAGCACTTCCGGGGCTCGAGCTCGCGCTGGCTCCCCTCTCTCGAACGCTTCGCACGGGAGCGCCGCAGCTCGTCGCCGCGGCGGGAATCGTGGTGCTCACGGCGGTCAATCACTTCGGGGTGCGATCCGGTGCGACCACTCAGAATCTGTTCACGTTCGCAAAGGCCCTCGCGCTGTTCGTGCTCGGGCTCGCCGGACTCGCCGCCGGCGGTGGGGCTGCCGGCCTGCACCAGGTCGCAGGAGTGGCATCGGACTCGATGCTCGCAGGCTCGGCCTCGGGGTCCGCGTTCGCGGGAGCGGCATGGGGCGGACTGTCCGTCGCGCTCATCGCGGCGCTCTGGACTTACGACGGCTGGTACGCACTGACCTTTTCGGCGGGAGAACTCCGCGAGCCGGCGCGTTCGCTTCCGCGTGGTCTGCTGATCGGTGTGGCTGCGGTGGTGGTGCTCTACGCGCTCGTCAACCTCGCCTACCTGCGGGTGCTCCCGATCGAGCAGCTGTCCGGATCGCGCCGCGTCGCCGAAGCGACGGCGGCCGCACTGTGGGGAGCCAGCGCCGGGCGGGCGATCGCGTGGCTGGTCGTGGTGTCGTCGTTCGGCTGCCTCGCCGCCACCATTCTCTACAGCTCACGGCTCTACGGGCCGATCGCCGAGGCCGGGCACCTGCCGTCGGCGTTCGGAGCGGTTCATCCACGCTGGCGCGTGCCGGTCGTGAGCCTGTGGGCGCAGAGCGCCTGGGCGGTGGCACTGACGCTCTCGGGCACCTACGCGTCGCTCTACACCATGGTGGTCTTCGTCGGCATCGGCTTCCACGTCGCGGCGGTGCTCGGACTGTTTCGCTTGCGCATCACGCATGCTGCGCTGCCGCGCCCCTACCGGGCATGGGGCTATCCCGTGCTGCCGTTGATGTACGCGATCGCAATGCTGGCCCTCGCGTTCGATACGCTGCGTGCCACACCTCGCGAATCGACGATGGGCCTCCTGCTCACGCTCGCCGGGCTTCCGGCCTTCGCGTTGTGGAGGCGGTTCCGGTCAGGGAAGTCGCACCAGCCGCCGGGTGACGTGCCGACCGTCTGAGCTCGCTCGCGCGAAATAGAGCCCGGCAGGCGCCGCAAGTCTTGTCGCGGAACAACGACGCCGAGAAAGCGATCCGTGATGTGAAGCAGGCGCAGCCCAACGTCGCGTTGATCAACCACCTTTTCGATGCGACCGAGTTCTGGCTCAAGGACATGGATGTGGCCGGCCTGCGTCTCGACGTGCCGAACGAAGTGCCCTACTGGTTCGATATTCGGCATGACCTACGTCGGCGCGCCTCACATCTACTATGGCGACGAGATCGCCATGGAGGGCGGCCGCGATCCCGACTGCCGGCGGCCGTTCCTGTGGGGCTGGCAGCAGGCCCCCAGGCGCGTCGAGATGCACCACTACTATCGGAAGCTCGCGACGCTCCGAAACGCGAATCCGGCACTTCGTACCGGAACCTTCCGCACGCTTCATGCGGCCGGAATGGTCTACGGCTTCGAGCGCAGCGACGCGAACGCCACATTCGTGATCGCGCTGAACGCGAGCAAGGCGGCGGCGCAGATGCCGCTCGACCTCACTGCACGGGGCGGCGCGGTCACTGCGACAGTCGCGATGACGGGTGCCACCGAAACGTGGAAGCCCGGAGCGAGCGTCTCACTCCCGGCCGAAACCGGTCGGGTGTTCCGGATCGCGAAGGCCGGCCGCTAGGCGCGCGCCGGCTCGAGGGCCGCGAGCGACGCCTCGCTCGCGGCATCGAACAGATGCAGGTGCTCGTATCCGGCGTGGAGCGTCGCGTTCGATCCCGGCGTCGGCGAGACCTGCCCCGGGACGCGAGAGATCAGCTCTCCCACCGAGGTCGCCCAGTGGACGAGCACTTCGTTGCCGAGCGGCTCGCTCACCTCGACGCGGGCGGGAATGCTGATGCCGTCGCCGGTCGGGCTCAACACGAGGTTCTCGGGGCGGACGCCGAGTGTCACTTCACGGCCATTGAGCGGCTCGACTCGGGCGGCGAGTGCGGCCGATAGCGGGAAGCGAATCCCTTCCGCTTCGAGCGAGCGGCCATCGGCGGCCGCGCGGGTCGCCACGAAGTTGATCGGCGGGCTGCCGATGAAACCGGCGACGAACTGGTTGGTGGGACGGTTGTAGAGCGTGAAGGGATCCGCGATCTGCTGCAGCACGCCCTTTCGCATCACGGCGATCCGCTCGCCCAGCGTCATGGCTTCGACCTGGTCGTGCGTGACGTAGACCGTGGTGGTGCGTGCGCGTGCGTGGATGCGCTTGAGTTCAGCGCGCATGTGAACGCGCAATTTGGCGTCGAGGTTCGACAGCGGCTCGTCGTAGAGAAATACCTTGGGCTCGCGCACCATCGCGCGCCCCAGCGCGACGCGCTGTCGCTCGCCTCCCGACAACTCGCGCGGCCGGCGTTGCAGGTAGCCGGTCAGGCCGAGCAGTTCGGCGGACTGCTTCACCCGTCGCTCCACCTCGGGCTCCGGCAGCTTGCGACGCCGCAGTCCGAACGCCATGTTGTCGTGAACGGACATGTGCGGGTAGAGCGCGTAGTTCTGGAACACCATCGCCACATCGCGGTCCTTGGGCTCGACTTCGTTGACCACCCGCTCGCCAATGCGGATCTCGCCCGCGCTGATGTCCTCGAGGCCAGCGATCATGCGCAGCAACGTGGACTTGCCGCATCCGGAAGGGCCGACGAGCACCAGAAACTCGCCGTCCGCGATCTCGAAGCTCACGTGGTCGACGGCGTACGTGCCGCGACCGTAGGTCTTGGTGACGTCACGCAGGGACACGCTGGGCATGGGCTCGAGACTCCGAGAGTGCGGCGGGACGGCGGGATCGACACGGCGCAGGCCCCGACAATCTAGCCGAGCGGCACCCGTGGCTCAACCGCAGACCGGGCTACTGCGAGGCGGGCGGCTGGCTGGCGAGCAGGAACTGGAGCAGCGCCGGGACCCGCGCTGCCCATGCGCGCTCGTCATGGAGCGCGCCTTCGTCGACGAGGAAACACGCATCGACGTTTTCGCGGCAGTCGCGGGCGAGCAGCGCGAGGTACACGGCCTCCGCGTCACGGCGGGTCAGCTCCCAGCCGGCCGGTCCGCCCTCGCGCGTTCCGATGTCGATCCAGACACGAAGCCCGGGGCGTGCGCGCGCGGCGGTGCGACGCACCAGCTCTGGCCCTCCCCACCAGGCGGCAGGGGAAACGCAGCCGACCATGCCGAAGGTCTCGGGGTGCTCGATCCCCAGATAGAGCGAGACGATACCGCCCAGCGACGATCCGACGATTCCGGTATGCGCCGAATCGGGCAGCGACCGATACTCGCGATCGATCTCCGGCTTGACGCGTTCGATGACGAAGCGACCGAACGCAGCGGCTCCGCCCCCTTCGCGAGTCCCGTCCGGCACCGGAGTGTATTCCCACGAGCGGCGCGGCGAATTGGGAATCGCCACCGCGATGAACGGTGGCAGCTCTGCGGCCCGGATCAACCACACCAGAACCTCGCGCGAGCGCGACGCCTCCGACGACGACCGTCGCAAGGACGACGGCCGTCATCGTGCGTCGCGTCATCGGATCAGCGCGAGCCGCAGGGTGCGCTCGAAGCCGTTCGAGCGCAGACGGTAGAAGTAGAGCCCGTCGCGTACCGCACGTCCTGCGTCATCGCGTCCGTCCCACCGAAGCAGGTGTTCGCCCGCTGCGCGCATCCCCGCACCGAGCACCCGCACCCGCCGTCCGGCCGCGTCGAAGAGTTCGAGGCTGGCGTTGCCCGAGTGCGCGAGCGCGAAACGGATCTCGAACGGCGCGCGGCCGGGATTCGATCGCACCGGGTGCAGAGCATCGGCCGTCGGGGTCGGATCGCCGACTCCGACGCCGCTCGCGGCGAGCGTGAAGTCAGCGTCGCTCGTGTCTTCGCCGACGTTCGTCGACGGATCGCGCGCGATCACGCGCACTCGCGCGGTGGTGGTGGGCAGCTGCGTGATGCTCCACGCGAAGGTTCCGGAGTTCGCGATCGCGGAGGCCAGCACCACCGGCGTTCCGGCCCCACCGGGCTCGAACACCACGTCGACGCTCGACACGCCGGCCAGATCGGTGGCCGCCCACGTCACGTTGTGTGTGCTCCCCACGTTCCAAACCTCGCCGCCATCGGGCGCCGAGACCGAGACGTCCGGCGCGGCCAGATCGACGGCCGCACGCCACATGCTGCGCCCGTGGGTCGCCGCAACGAGGTAGTCGTTCGTCGTGTCGAGCTTGAGTTCGTAGATGGCGACATCGGGCATCGCGGTGCCCCCGTCGACCCACGTCGAGCCGGCGTCGAGAGACGCGTAGACGCCGTAGTCGGTGCCGAGGTAAAGCCGATCGACGTCGGGGCGGAAATCGACCGCAAGACTCAGGCCGCGCAGGCCGTTCGGGAGATCGCCGGTCATGCTCGACCAGCTCAGCCCCGCATCGGTGGTCCGCATGACCCGTATCCCGCTGGCCTGGTCGACCGACACATACGCGCGGTCCTCGTCGTCGGGGTCGATCAGTACGTTCGTGAGTGCTCGCGACGGCAGTCCGACGCTGCGGTCGTTCCAGATCGCGCCGTCATCGGTCACGAACACCCGACCGTTGTCGCTCGCGGAATAGATGCGGTTCGAGTTGCCGACCGCCACCGCGAGATCGAGCAGCACCCCGCCCGGCGCCAGGGACGGACTGATGAGGTTCCACGATCCGCCCGAATCCGGACTCTTGTAGACCCGATAGGTTCCGACGTACAGAGTCCCCGAACTGTTCGGATCCTCGATCAGCGGGCCATTGCACCAGTCCGCGTTGTCGCCGTTCGACTGCCACGGGCCGGTCACGTCGCCGAGATAGTTCGTGTCGTCGAACTTGGACAGGTACCAGAGGAACACGTAGGTCTGATAGAAGATGTTGGGGTTGTCGCGCTCGTAGACCACCGGTCCGCCATCCCCCGTCACCCATTGCGGCCACACCGGCACGCCGGTGTAGCGCACGGTGCCGTTGTCCTGCGTTCCGCCGAGCAGGTCGCTCGGATTCGAAGGGTGAAGGCCGACGGTATAGAACTGAGTGATGCCGAGCCCGGTGTTTCGGGCGCTCCAGCTGTTGCCGAGATTCGTGGTCCGCCACACGCCACCGTCGTTGCCGAGCCACAGCGCCCCGTCGGCCGCGAACGCCAGGTGGTGCTGATCGGGATGCACCGAGTTGGTGACGTCGGTCCACGACGTGCCGCCATTGGTCGAGCGGATCACTCCCGCGAGACTCGCGTCGTACGGATAGATGCCGGCCGCGAACACGATGTTCTCGTTGGTCGGACTGATCGCCACGGCGTTGTCGTACCAGCCCTGGCCGCCGAGGTAGTTGGGGACCCCGGCCAGCGCGGCCCAGGTGACGCCGGCGTCGGTGCTCTTGTAGAGACCGTTGAGATCGCCGCCCGGAGTCGCGACGCTGGCGAACAGCACGTTCGCGTTCGTCGCTGCGATCGCGAGATTGATGCGGCCGAAGTCGGCGACCGGCAGTCCGCCGCCGAGCTGCGTCCACGACACACCGCTGTCGGTGCTCTTGAATAAGCCGATCTGATTGATCGAGGCATAGGCGAGCGCCGGAGTCGATGCATGGACGATCAGGTCGTCGGCACTGCCGGCGCCGAGCGAGCTGGTCCACGAGCCACCCGAGTCGGTGCTGCGTACCACGCCGTCACTGCCCGCGACGTAGATCGTGCTCGGAGCGCCCGGCTTGAGCTTCACGCGCGCGATGTAGCTCCCGACCTGACCATTGTCCGCGAGCTTGGACCAGCTGGCGCCACCGTCCGTGCTCTTGAAGATGCCATCTCCATAGAAGCTGTCGCCCGAGTAGTGGAGTTCGCCGGTGCCGTAGTAGAGCTTGTTCGGGGTCGCCGGATCGATCTCGACCCAGCCCGAGGCAAGTGTTGGAAGCCCGTCGGTGAGCACCGTCCAGCTCGCGCCACTATCGGTGGTCTTCCACACCCCACCCTGTGCGGCCGCGATGTAGGCGATCGATGGAGTCGTCGGGTGCGTCGCCACGCACGAAACGCGCCCCGAGGTCGGACGTCCCGCCGACCAGTAGTCACCCGTCATCGGGGCGGGGCCGAGGAAGTTCCAATCGAGTCCGCCCGGCCCGGTGATTTCGAGTTCCTCGCGCATGGGTCGGATCGCGAGGCCGAGTGGAACCGTCTGCCGCGCCAGCGAACCGGCCGCGCGCGCCGCGAGTTCCTGATCGGTCGCTCGACGTGGCGGAGCCTCGCGACGCGCTTCGCGCGCGAAGCGACCGGCGGAGGCGCCCCTCACCCGCTTCTCGGATGCGAAGTCTTCCTCGTTCTCGGCGGCCGCGATCGAGACCGATCCGAGTGTGATGAGCGCCAGCGCGAGCAGCCACTCGAAGGGACGAAGCGGACGAGACATGGGTACTCCGGGCTCGAGGACACGACTGCGGCGGGCGGGAATGCCCCGGCCGCGGGGAGTTGCGACTGCACGAGGATAGCGAATCGGTCGCGGCCGCTCCAAGGCATGCGACCCGGCGCGCGCGAAGCGAGTCCGAGCGCAGGGTTCCCGTGCTAGGTTGCGGCCGTGACCGTGTGCATCCCGAACATCAGCGGACCCGCGCGCCGACAGCGTCTGGTCGGCGGAATCATCGGTGTGGCCGCTGCGATCGCGGTGCTCCTGGCGGTCGAGCGGCTCGGGCTGCCGAGACCGTGGCGGCTGATGAGCTTCCCACCGCTGCTGCTCGGCGCGATCGGGCTATTGCAGGCGCAGCGCTCCACCTGCATCGCGCTCGCGGCCACTGGCCGCCGCGACCTGAACGGTGCCCGCGACACCGTCACCGACGCGGCCGCGCGCGCGCAGATTGCCCGGCAGTCCGCGGGCGTGCTGCGCGATGCGGTGCTGGCATCGCTCGTGATTGCGGGGCTCACGCAGCTGGACTGAGCGTGCTCTCCCCACTCACGGCATCACCACCGCGCGGGTCAGCAGGCTGCGGTCGTCATGCGTGAGTCGCACCAGATAGAGGCCCGCCGCCAGTCGCCCTTCGGTTCCGAAGTCGACCGAGTGCGTGCCGGGACCCATGCCGCCGACTTCGGTGCTGCGCATCACACGCCCGTTCACGTCGATCAGCTCGAGCCGCGCCGCGCCTGCCTGCGGCAGCGAGAACCACACGCGGAAGTCGCGCACCGCGGGATTCGGCCGGAAGCCGCTCAACGCAAGCACGCGCGGTGCGCCGGCGACGCCGACGGCTCCCGCTCGAACTTCGAAGGGCGCATTGCTCGCATCGAGCGCGACGTTGCCGGCGCTGTCGGCCGCCGTGACCCGTACGCGCATCTGGGTCGAAGCCGTGGCGGGTGACGTCCACGCGAAGGTGCGCGCGGTGTCGGCGAGGCCGCTCGCGATCGGCAGCCAGCTTCCGCCGTTGTTGGTCGAGTAATGCAGTGCGAAGGAGCCGAGCTTCACGTCGTCGTTCGCGGTCCATCGGATCGGCACCTGCGAGTTCACCAGGTACAGCTCGCCGCCGTCGGGCTTCGTCACCGTGACGGTGGGCGGAATCAGATCGAGGCGCCGGAAGCTGGCTTCGATCGTGTGGTCAGCGAGCACGTTCGTGAAGCTGTAGCCGCTCGGGGTTCCGACCGAGGCGCCGTCCACCCGCACGTTGGCGAGGACGAAGGTGTCGGTGGGCGTGATCGTAAAGCTCTGATTGCCGCCGATCGCTACGACCACGGTTCCGGCCGGGGCGATCGAGCCGCCGGGACCGGCGCTCGCCACGATCGGGTAGCCGATGCGGACGAACGTCGCGCTCAACTTGTGATTCGCGGTCACGTCATTGAACGCGTAGCTGCTCACCGCACCGACCGGAGTTCCGTCGACCTCCACTCCGCTGATCGCGAAGCCCGGCTGCGGCGTGATGGTGTAGTTGACGTTCGAGTGCTGCAGGACCCGATTGGTGTCGCCGGGAGTCACACTGCCTCCGGCCCCTGCGCTCGCCACGATCTGATAGCGGAAGAATCGATCCCGATCGGCCAGGAACGAGGCATTCGCCGCCGCGTCGTCGAATGCCCCGTTCCAGATCGTGACCTGCCCGAGATCACCCGCGAAGTACTCGCCGTGCTGGCTGAGTCCGCGCCAGATCGAGGCCCCGATCCCGACCTGCGAGCCCTGATCGCCAAAGGTCGCCCACGAGCTGGTCAGTGTGCGCACTCCGTTCAGGTAGACGCGTACTTCGCCCGGTTGCTTGGCGACCGCGACGTGATACCAGGTGTTGGGCTGCACCGCTCCGATCGGCTCCCACCCCGGGTGATCGAGGAATACGCGAAGCTGGGCGTTCTGATACTCGATGCTCATTCCGGGAGCGCGTTCGAACGACTCGAGCCACTCCATGAGCGTCTGCTCGGTCGTGACGTTCGCCGGTGTCCTGAACCACAGCTCGCTGGTGGCGGCGGTCGGCGGCAACAGCTCGGAAATGGCACGAGGCGCGAGCGTGACCACGTCATTGGTGCCGTCGAAGCGAAGACGCGATGGATCGCCGGTGCCGCCCGCGCCCTGCCAGCCGCTGGTCGTGGTGCCGCCGAAGTTGGTGAGCGTCGCGTGAGTCGGTGCGCCTGCGAGGTCCAGCCACGGAGAGGTCGCGCCGGGCACCGGGTACGCGGCCGCGCCGTTGGCCTGATCCGCGCGCAGGTGCACGAGCCGCGTGGGTGCAGCGGGTACGACCGGATTCGGCAGGTAGCGCGAGGAATCGGCGGCGAAGCGCGCCAGGGCTTCGGAGTCGTTGAGCGCGCCCCGCCAGATCTCGACGTGTGAGATCGCGCCGTCGTAGTAGTCGCCGTAGAAATTCGGGAAGCCGTCGATGATGCGGTAGACCGAGGTGCCGATCCCGACCGGGGTCACCTGCGTGCCGAGCCACGGATCTCCACCGGTGAAGACGCGTTGTCCGTTCACGTACACGCGCGACTCGTCCAGCTCCTTGGCGAACGTCACGTGGTACCAGCGATGCGGCTGAAGCGTTGCGACCTCGACGAACGCTCCGAGCCACACGATCAGCTTGCCGTCGCGCACGATGATCGCGAGGCCGCGATCACCGGGCGCGAGCCACTCGATCAGGTAGCGCAGCGTCGGATCGGCGCCGTCGAAGTCGGTCTGGAACCACACGCTCGCGGTCGCGGGCTTCATCTCCTGCAGTTCGGGAATGCTGCCGGCCGGGATCAGCGCGCGCTCCTCGTGACCGGTCAGCTCGAGCCGATGCGGATCGCCGAGTGTTCCGTTGCCAGTCCAGCCACTACCGAGGCTATTCGGCAGGAAGTTCTGAACCAGCGCGTCGTGATTGTTGCGCAAGTCCTGCCATGGCGAGCCGTTGAAAGGCGCGCCGTAGGGACCGGCACCGTTCGCCGAATCGGCGCGCATCACCACCACCGGGTAGGGAGTCGGCGAGAACGACGCGACGATCGTGTGACTGGCCGTGACGTTCGAGAACTGGAAGCTCGTCCCTCCCGCGACCGAAACGCCGTCCACCTTGAGTTCGCGAACGCGATAGCTCGAGTCGGGCGTGATCGTGTAGCTCACCGAGCCGCCATGCGGAACGGCGGTTGCGCCGAGTGGCGCGATCGCGCCGTTGGCGCCGGCGCTCGCGGTGATGGAGTAGATGTTGATGGCGAAGCTCGCGGCGATGGTATGCGGCTCGGTCACGTTCGTGAACGAGTAGGCCGTGACGGCTCCCACCGAAACGCCGTCGACCAGCACGTCGAGCACGTGATACCCGGTTGCGGGCGTGATCGTGAACGCCTGAGCGCTTGCGTGCGGCACCTGGACCTGGCCGGTCGGAGCGATCGAGCCGTTGGGGCCGGCGCTCGCGGTGATCGGGTAGCTATTGATCTGGAAACTCGCCGCGATGGTGTGTGGCGCGGTCACGTTGTTGAAGGTATGGCTGGTCACCGCGCCGACCGAAGCACCGTCGACGAGCACGTCGAGCACGTGGTAGCCGGCGTTCGGTGTGATCGTGAAGAGCGGACTGGCACCGAAGGTCACCTGCACGTTTCCGCCCGGAACGATGCTCCCTCCGCCCCCGGCCGTCGCTGCGATCACGAACGTGTCCGGCGCGAAGGTCGCGGTGACGGCCTTGTTCGCGTTCATCGTGACCGTGAGCGGGTTCGCGTTGCCGCTCGCATCGCCGCTCCAGGCGCGCAGATGCCAGCCGGTGATCGCAGTGGCGCTCAGATCGATCAGAGTCGCATGGGTGTAGAGCGGACGGTCGGGGACCCGAACGACGCTGCCGCTTCCGATCGTGGTGACGTCGAGCGTGTACGAGTTGATCTCGAAGCTCACGGAGATGGTGTGGTTCGCCGCCACATTCGTGAACGTGTAGCTGGTCGGCGCCCCGACCGACACGCCGTCCACGAGCACGTCGAGCACGTGGTAGCCGGCTGCGGGAAGCATCGTGAAGACCGGGCTCGTGCCCTCGGCGACCGGGACGGCGCCGGACGGCGAGATCGATCCATTGGCGCCCGCGCTGGCCGTGATGGTGTGCAGCGGGCTGAAGGTCGCGGTCAGCGTGCGCGCACCGACCAGGGTGAGCGAGAGCGGATTCGCGGTCGTGGCGGTGTCACCACTCCAGCCGGCGAAGCCGGATCCCGACGCCGGATTCGCGGTCAGCTGCACCACGGTGCCGTGAGCGTAGCTCGCCTGACTCGGCAGCCGGGTCACCGTGCCGTTGCCGACCACGTTCACCGTCAATGGGTAGAGGTTGATCGCAAACGAGACGCTGATGGTGTGCGGGGCGGTCACGTTCGTGAAGGTGTAGCTCGTCGGCGTGCCGACCGAAGCGCCGTCCACCAGCACGTCGGCGATGTGATGGCCGACCGCCGACGTGATCGTGAAGCTCTGATTGGCGGCCTCGTTCACCGCGACCGATCCCGCCGGCGCGATCGAACCGTTCGCTCCCGCGCTCGCCGTGATCACGTACGTGATCGGCGCGAAGATCGCGTGAATCGTGTGATTCGCGACCACGTTCGTGAAGTCGTAGGTCGTCACGGTGCCGACCGAGACGCCGTCGACCTGAACGTCGACCAGTTGAAAGTGCGGCGCGGGCGCAATGGCGTAGTTGCGAGCGCCGTGTTGCGCGACCAGCGAGGTTCCCGCCGGCGTGATCGAACCGCCGGGCGTCGCACTCGCGGCGAGCTGGTAGCTCTCGTAGATCGCACGATCGGCGTTGAAGGCGGCGAGCGCCCCGGAGTCGTCGAGCGCGCCGTTCCAGAACGTGACCTGGCCGACCGAGCCGTTCAGATACTCGCCGTGCTGGCCGGGGCCCCGGAAGATGGACGCGCCGATCGCCACTTCGGAATTGGGCTCTCCCATGTTCGGGATCGCCGAGGTGCTGACTCGAACGCCGTTCACGTACACGCGCCACTCGCCCGGTTGCTTCGCGACCACGACGTGATACCAGGTGTGCGGCTGCACGCTCGCGACGTTCACGAAATTCGGCCGCCCGTTATAGACCGCGAGCTGGCCGTTCTCGGTGAAGATCGTCATGCCGGTGACGAGCGCATACGACTCGAGCCATTCGAGCCAGTACTGGTTACTCGTGACTTCGGCGCCGGTGCGTACCCACAGCTCGGCCGACATCGCGTTGGTGTTCAGCAGTTCGGTCACGGCGCCCGCGGGCAGGCGCACGAGATCGTTCGTGCCGTCGTAGCGCAACCGATACGGATCGCCGATCACGCCGGCGCCGGCCCAGCCACTGCCCGGGTTGCCGGCGAAGTTCAGCAGCGTCGCGTTGCTCGAAGGCGCGGTCAGATCGACCCACGGCGAGCCCGCCCCCGGGATGCCGAATGGCCCGGTGCCGTTCGCCTGGTCGGCGCGCAGCTGGAGTGCCCGCGCGGGAGTCGGCAGCGGCGGATTCGGCAGGTAGATCGCCTGATCGGCACTGAAGCGCGATAGGACCTCGGGTCCCGAGAGCGCGCCGCGCCATACCTCGACGTGCGAGATCGAGCCGGTCCAGTAGTCGTCGTAGGTGCCGCTGCCGTCCAGGAACCGATAGACCGAGGCGCCGATCGAGAATGGCGTGGTCTGTGTGCCGTTGAGGGTGCTGGCCGCGCTCAATTGCAGCGCGCCGTTCAAGTACACGAACACCGAGTCAGCGGTCTTGGCGACGGCGACGTGGTACCAGCTATTCGGTTGCAGTGCAGCAACCTCGGTCCACGGGTTCAGGTAGACCATGAGTTTGCCGTTTTGGGTGGAGATCGCCATCCCGGCTCCACCGGTCTGCAGCCATTGCAACAGGTACTGAATGCGCGAATCCGGGAAGTTCTGGTCGGTCTTGAACCACATCATCGCCGTGACCGGTTGCAGTGTCTGCAACTCGCTGATCGCCCCGGCCGGAATCGAGACGCGGTCGCCGGTGCCCGAGAACTCGAGCCGATAGGGCGAAGCGATGGTGCCATTGCCCCGCCAGCCGGTCGCGAGCGTTCCGTCGAAGCCCGAGAGCGCGCCGTCGTAGTTCTGACGCACGTCCTGCCACGGGGAAGCGGCACCCGGAATCGGATGATGTGTCACACCGGTCGCAGAATCGGCGCGCATCACCACGATCGGAAACTTGGTCTGAGCGAACGCCGTGGCAGCGAACAAGACGCCACCACTCGTCACGATCGATGCGATGAGCCGACGGAGTCGCGCGTGAGAGTGCACCAGGGAAGTTCCTCCTTGTGCGATCAGAGGCAAGCAGTCTGGCATGGGTCAAGCACCGCTGCCACAAGCGATTTGCACGTTTTCCAGTGCAAAATGCGCGGTTCGCCCTGACCACTTCGAGCTGCGGCTCGATGCGGTGAGTCGCTAGCGCTCGCGCGGTGCCTCACGGCCGAGAAACGCCGCGAAGGTCGAATCGAGAGCGCGCGCGAAAGCCTCGCGACCGGCTCCCGTCAGTCGTGCGTCGGGATGCGCGAGCACGTAGTCCGACGGCGGCATCTTGCCCTCGCGAACTTCGCGGCCCGACTTGCCCGCGCGTCGCATCATGCGCCGATTGGTGGAGTCGAACTCCGAGAAGTTGAGCTCTTCGCGACCCTCGTCGACGTGGCCCTTGAGCTTCCAGGAAATCGGGGCGACCGAGGCGTACCACGGCCAGCGCGTTTCGTTGCTATGGCAATCGAAGCACGCGCGCTTCGCGAGCGCGCGAGTCTCGGCGTTCACCCACGTGGGCTCGGCCACCACCGGTGGGTTCGAGTGATCGCGTCCGTAGGGCACGAGCTGAAGCCCGCCAAACAGGAGCAGTGCGACGCCACTCGCGATCAGGAACTTCTGCGGGTTGGACAACGACACCTCCGGGACTCGGAACTCGGGTCGCTCGAGTGGGGTAACCCGAGGGTCTCCACCCCTCGAAAGGAGCACCGCACATGCGCAAATCATGGAGCCCATGGCTCGGCCTGATCGCGGCCTTGATCGCCACCGGCTGCGAAACGCAACATTCGCAGCTGGCGTCATCCACCGCTCCTGCCCTCGAAGATGCAGCGAGTGCGGTCGACTCGGCAACTGCGGAGGCCGGCGCCGAATTCGATGGTCATTCGCGCGGACGTCGAGACTTCTACCCCCTGACGATCGGCAACCACTGGCGGTATGCGCGGACCTTTCAGGTGTGCGTGCAGGCCGCCGGCTCCGACGATTGCGTCCCGTTCTTCGCAAGCGCGGCGACGCGTGACATCGTTCAGGAGTGTGAGACAACGGTCGATGGCCGACCGTACGTGGTCGAGAGCCTGACCGATACCGATTCTGCCGGAGCGTCCTCGCGCCGGGGGTCCAATCTGCTCCGCCAGGATCGATCCGGATTGTATCGCTGGGACGGTTTGCTCCAATCGCCGCCGTGCGGACCGAGTGCAGCGGAGCTGAGCGCGCGTGTGGATCGCGAAGCCGCAGCAGCCGTCGAGCAGCTGGCGCGCGACACCCGCCGCTCGATGACGCGCCAGGCGGCGTGGGGTGCGGTTCAATTCAAACGTGAACGGGTCGACGAATTGGTCCACGGCCGCGGTTGGAGCCGTCCCGGCGGGGTGCTTCCCGGCGAGATCAGCTCCCTTCGCTATCCGCTGCGGCGCGGCGCAACGTGGGTGATTCGGGACGCCCCGCGTTTCACCGCCACGGTGATTGCGCTCGAACACCTCCGGGTTGGAAACCGGCATCTCGCGGCATGGCTGATTTCGGTCGAAAGCGAGCTGTTCGGACCTGACGACGTGGTGCGAGTCCGTTACTCCCCGTCGGGATTCGCGGGGCTCGAGACCGACTTGCGCGCCACCGCGACCGACGCCGACGGCAATCCGATCGAGACCGTGATCAGCCGCGAGCTCGAGCGCCTGACCTGGTTCGAGCTCGCGAGACGTCGAGACTAGAGCGACGTCTGACCGGGCTGGAGTCGCGTGGCTCGGAGTGTCAGGATGCGACACGCCGCGTTCAGGTTGCGATCTCTCGACGCATTCGCCGGAGGTGTTACGTGAAGTACCTCGTACTCGGAGCCACGGGAACCGTGGGCTCGCAGGTCGCACGCGAACTGATGAAGCAGGGCGCGACAGTTCGTGTCCTGACTCGCAATCCCGAAAAGGCCGCGGCGCTCGGCCCCAACGTGGAGACCGTGAAGGGCAACCTCCTGGACCCCGCGTCCCTCGAGGGACTCTTCAAGGGCGTCGATGGCGCCTTCCTTCTGAACGCCGTCGGCTCGACGGAGTGCCAGGAAGGACTCATGGCGGTGAGTGCGGCGATCACGCAGAAGCTCGCGCGCATCGTCTACCTGTCGGTCCAGCACGCCGATCGCGCGTCCTATCTGCCGCACTTCGGATCCAAGATCGGCGTCGAGCACGCGATCGAGCGCTCCGGCATCCCCTTCACGATTCTGCGGCCCAGCAACTTCCACCAGAACGACCAGTGGTTCAAGGACGTGATGCTTCAGTACGGAGTCTATCCTCAGCCGCTCGGTGGCACCGGGGTATCGCGCGTCGACGTGCGTGACATCGGAGAGGCCGCGGCGATCGCGCTGACTCAGAATGGGCATCAGGGCAAGACCTACGATCTGGTCGGCCCGCGGGGCATGACCGGAATCGAGACGGCGAGCATCTGGAGCAAGGCGCTCGGCCGCGAGATCCGCTACGGCGGAGACGACCTGGATGCGTGGGAGAAGGCGAATGCGCCCTACCTTTCCGCCCCGATGCTCTACGACTTTCGACTGATGTACCTCCACTTCCAGACGCGTGGACTGCTCGCGACCGCCGACGAGGTCGCGACCCTGACCCGGGTGCTCGGTCATGCCCCGCGCGACTTCGAGTCGTTCGCGGACGAGACCGCGAAAGCCTGGATGGCGGCGTCGGCGACTCGCTAGCACATGACCAACCGACGCCGGGCTCGACCCATCGAGCGCCTCGCGCTCCTGCTCTCGCTCTTCATGGCGCTGCCCGCCATCGAGTGGTGTCCGTTCTCGTGGAGCGAGTGTGACGTTGCGTGCGCCTCCTCGCCGAGCTGTTCGGGTCCCTCCCGTTGCGGTGTGGCGCCGACCGCCGCTGCGCCGATTCCGCAAGGCGATCGCGCCTGGTGCGTGCATCGGCCGCTCGAGGGGTTGCTCGCGCGCGACGTCGAACTGACGCAGCCGGCGGCGACTGCAACGCTTGCCGAATGGTTCGAGCGCGAGTCGCTCGAAGCTCCGCGCATCACCGCAGTCGCCTGGGAGCGGCGACCCTTAAGCGTTCCGGTGCGATTGCGTCCGCACGCGCCGCCCCTCGCACGAGCGCCGCCCGGGGTGTGAGAGATCTTGCGTTCGAAGGGCCGCGCCGTCTGTGCGCGCGGCTCTCACCTCACATCGATCGGAAAGGAAGTCTCATCATGAAGCGCATGTTTGGAATCGCAATTCTCGCCGCGGTGCTTGGAGCCAGTGCACTCGCAGTCGCGGGTGACACGAAGCCCGCCAACCGAGCATGTCCGACGGAATGCTCCCGACCGTGTCCGGAGCCGTGCGGAAGTCCGTGCGCAAGTTCCTGCACGATGAATCCGTAGACGAATCAAGCACGGGTCGTCACGCGAGTGCGTGGGGACTCGAAACTCGCGGGGCGCCGGCTTCGGCCGGCGCCCCGATGAGTCGTGCAATCGCAGCCCTCGAGATTCGCCGCTAGCGAGTCGCGGCGCGGAGCTGTTCCAGCTGGGCGCGGGCGCGCGTCTCCAGATTGCGCCGGTACTCGGGTGCGCCGCGTGGAGATTCTGCGAGATTCCTCAGCACCCGCTCGTAGGCCGCGATCGCATCCTGCGTCCGGCCGGCGGCGACCAGCGCTTCGCCGAGGCTGTCGAATGCATTCGCGGACTGTGGGAAGCGTTCCGCGTTCTTGCGCAGAATTGCCACGGCTCCCGCGGTCTGCCGGTGACTGAGCATCGCGAATCCGAGCTGGTTCAGTGCCTGCTCTCCGAAGTCGAAACTGTCCGGGCGTGCGACGAGCATGTGGTCATAGATGGCCAGCGCGGAGTCGAGCTTGCCCTGCATCAGTGCGGGCAGCATGGCTTCGGCGATCGAGGGTTTGCCGGGTGCTGGAGCGGGCGGGTCGACTCGCAGGCCGCGTTTGAATCGCAACGAGACATTGCGAATCTGCGCGAAGTCGACGAGCGGATTGCCGGCCAGCACGATGAAGCTCGCCTCCGCTCCAGCGGTCAGCGTGCCGACTCTGCGCTGCGGCAGGATCACCTGTGCGGTCTGCCCCGCCAGCAGACCGAGCAGCGTGGTGTCGCTGAAGACGCCGAGCGCCCGAATACGCTCCGCCTCGTCGATCACCGTGAGGGCCGGATGGTCGGTGCCGAGCGCGAGGCTCACGCCGGCGGCGTGCAGGAGACGCAGGTTGTCGCGATGAATCGACTCGAGGTCCGGACTGCCCTCGGCGGAGCGGTGGCTCACGACTGTCGTCACGACGGTCACGTGTCGC
>JABFRW010000027.1 GCA_013140805.1 Candidatus Eisenbacteria bacterium | reverse complement strand
CTCACGGGTGGCGTGGTTGGCGCACACGAGGCCGCGAAGCACGCGAGCAGCACGATCGCCACGATCGCGCCCAGGTGGCGGCGCGCGCTCATCGGGCCCGCCCCGGCGTGATGCGCCCCAGCACGGTCGCACGCGCCGCCCCGGTCGCACTCGGCACGTTGCCCGGCAGCCCCAGCAACGTGCGATGCGCGAGCAACGCGAACGCGAGCGCCTCCTTGCTCTCGGTCGCCACCCCCAACGCCTCGAGCGACTGGACGCGAACGGGCGCGAGCCGTCGCGCCAGCGCCTCGAGCAGGGTGTGGTTTCGCGCCCCGCCCCCGCTCGCGTAGAGCGCATCGACCACCCCGAGCGGCTTCACGAAGTGCTCGATCGCATGCGCCACCGACGCGGCGGTGAGTTCGGTCGCAGTTGCGATCGCATCGTCGTCCGAGAGTCCGACTGCTAGCGCCCGCTCCCGCACCCGCGCCACGTACGCCGCTCCGAAGCGTTCGCGTCCGGTCGACCGCGGCGGGGCGAGCGCGAAGAACGGGTCGCCCATCAGCTCGGCCAGCAGTGGCTCCGCGACCCGCCCAGCGGCGGCCCGGGTGCCATTGCGATCGAATCGCTCTGCGCCTTCGGTGGCGAGCGCCACGAGTCCGTCCATCACGGAGTTTCCGGGCCCGGTGTCGAACGCGATCACGTCTTCGAGCCCGCCCGAGGCGGCGAGCCAGGTCAGATTCGCCATGCCGCCCAGGTTGAGCAGCACGCGCGACTCGGCGGGCGAGCGGAACAGCCACCAGTCCGCGATCGGGACCAGCGGCGCGCCTTCACCTCCGGCGGCGGTGTCGCCGGAGCGAAAATCGGAGACCACCGGCAGGCCGGTCCGCTCCGCGACGATCGCCGCGGAACCGATCTGCCAGCTCAGCGCAGTGCCGGCGCCCGCCGCACGCGGGATGTGTCGAATGGTCTGGCCGTGCAGGCCGATCGCGTCCACCTGAGTCGCTGGGAGCCCCGAGTTTCCGATCAGCTGAAGCGTCGCTGCGGCGTAGTGTTCACCGAGTGCCGCATCGAGTCGCATCAGCGCCTCCGGTTCGAGCCGCGGAGCCGCCGACGCTTCGAGAACACCCGCCCGCAGCGCCGCATCGAACGCAACGTGTTCGTGACGCAGCACACGCGACGTCGCCTCACCCGCGAACTCGACCAGCACGGCATCGATGCCATCGGCCGAGGTGCCGCTCATGAGCCCGACGATGTGGTGCTCGGAGCGCGTCGGATAGACGCGAATCTCCCGCAGCGCATCGGTGTCGAGCACCCTGCCGGCACGAGCCGCGGTCACTTCTCGGCGCCCGCGAGCATGCCGGCCAGGATGCGGCGCTGAAACACCACGAACACCGCGAGCACCGGAAGCGACGCCACCGTCGAACCCGCCATCAGCAGTCCCCAGTCCACGCTGTGTTCGCCCTGCGCCAGCAGCGCGAGCCCGACCGGCAGCGTCCGCAGGCGCTCCGAGTCCACGAAGATCAGCGGGAACAGGAACGAGTTCCAGTTGGTGAGGAACGACTGAATCGCGATCACCGCCAGCACCGGCTTGAGCAGCGGCAGGATCACGCGCCGGAAGATCGTCCAGTCCGACGCGCCATCGACGCGCGCGGCTTCTTCCAGCTCGAGCGGCAAGCCCGCGACGTACTGCCGCACGAGGAAGATGCTGAACGCGTCGACGGCGAACGGCAGGATCAGCGCGCCGTAGGTGTCGAGCAGATGCAGCCGCGCGAGCACCAGGTAGAGCGGGATCATCAGCACCTGCTTCGGCAGCATGAGCGTGGCGACGATGCCGAGCGTCCAGAACCGCTCGCCCGGGACCCGCCGGCGCCCGAGCACCCAGCCGACCATCGCCGCCGTCATCACGTTCAGCGTCACCACCGCGGCGGCGACCAGCGCGCTGTTCGCCAGGTAGCGATGCACCGAAGCGGCACCGAACAGCGCGCGGTAGTGCTCCCAGCCGAACGGCCCCGCGAGCGCACTGCCGAACGATCCGCTGGCGCCGCGCGACAGCGAAACCAGAAGCATCCAGCCGAACGGCATCAGCATGGTGAGCAGCAGCGGGCCGAGCCACAGCCAGCGCGGCAGTGCGGCGACCTGCCGGATCCCGGACTCGCGGGCCTCCTGGGCCGCGCTCATCGCGGCTCCCCGGAGGGCTTCACCAGCTTCATCTGCCCCCACGCGAGCACCAGCGTGATCGCGAACAACAGGTAGGCGACCGCACTCGCGTAGCCCAGATGGAAGCGCGTGAACGCCTCTTCGTAGAGGTAGTAGACGACCGTTGTGGTGCTCTTCAGCGGCCCGCCACCGGTCATCACGAACGCCTCGGCGAAGATTTGAAGGCTTCGCACGGTGTTCACCACCAGCACGAACAGCAGCGTCGGCCGCAACAGCGGCAGCGTGATGCGCGTGAACTGAATCCAGTTCGAGGCGCCCTCGATGCGCGCGGCGTCATAGAGATCGTGCGGGATCGCCTCGAGCCCGGCGAGGAAGATCACCATGTAGTAGCCGCTCGCGGTCCAAACGTCCATCGCCATGATCGCGGGCAGCGCCGTACGGGGATCGAGCAGCCACGCGGGCGCCGGCAGTCCCACTGCGTGCAGCGCCGCATTCACGAAGCCGTTCGGCGCATAGAGACCCTTGAAGACCAGCGAGAGCACCACGATCGAGACCACGCTCGGGACGAAGAAGCCGACCCGGAACATCGTGCGACCTCGAAACGCAGGCTGCACCGCGAGCGCCAGCCCGAGCGCCAGCGCGGTGGTGAACGGGATGGTTCCGATCACGAACACGCCGGTGGTACGCAGCGCGTTCCAGAACTCCGGATCCGTGAGCGCTCGCAGATAGTTCTCGAATCCCACGAAGCGGGCGCCGCCGGCCTCGAGAGGCGAGTAACTCGTGAACGAGGCGACCAGAGTGAACGCGAACGGATAGAGCCCGAACAGCACGAAGCTCAGCAGCCACGGCGAGAGCATCGCCCACGCGGTGGCGCGCGAGTGCGTGCGCATCGACTAGCGCGCCCGCAGTCGTTCGGTCAGTCGGCGCTGCGCGTCGGCGACGGCCTGCGCCGCGCTCTTCTTGTCGTAGAGCGCCTGCTCGACTTCATCTTCGATCACCGCCTCGAGGTCGTCCCACGCCGGATGGTTCGGCGTGAAGTGCGCGGTCTCGAACTGGCGGATCATGAGCCCCTGCCCCGCATTCTCGCGGTAGAACGCGCTGGTGTCGGCGCCGACCGCCGCGGACTGCACGCTCTGCGCCGCGCGCGCGAGCGCCTCGGCGTTGTCGGGGCGCGCGAGGAAGCGCGCGAGTGCGAGCGCCCCCTCGGCGTGCTTCGAGCTCTTGAAGCTCACCAGCACTTCGCCGCCCGCGAACGAGGCGTGCGTGCCGTGCTCGAGGCTCGGCCGCGGCACCAGCGCCACCCCGTAGCGCAGCTCCGGGGCATCGCGCGGGATCGATTTGAGCAGCCAGGCGCCCGAGATCTGGAGCCCGAGCCGGCCCTCTTTGAACGCGCGGTCGAGCTGGTCCTGGCGCTCGATCATTCCGACCGGGCGCAGGCTCAGATAGAACTCGAGCGCCGTGCGATTCTCCGGAGAATCGAAAACCCCCTGTTCGAGGTCGCCGGACAGAATCTCGCCTCCGTTGCCCCACGCGAACGGCATGAACTTCTTGAACAGGATGTAGCGTTCGCCCGCCTGCAGCCCATAGCCCTTCACTTCGCCGCCGAGTCGATGAATCGCGGTGGCCGCCGTTCGCAATTCTTCCCACGTCACGGGAGCGTGGCTCGAGTCGAGTCCCGCGCGCGCGAACAGCGCCTTGTTGTAGAACAGCGCCCGCGTGCCCAGCACCCACGGCACTCCGTTGACGACCCCGCCCGCGGTGCACATGTCCCAGCCGCGCAACTGGAGGCGCAGCGATTCGGTCGCGTGGGTCCAGTCGGCGAGCTGTCCGGAGGCGAGCAGGCGCGGCATCCAGGTCGAGCCGACTTCGCACAGATCCGGCGCGTTTCCCGCGGCGATCGCGGCGGTGATCTTTTCCTTGCCGCTCTGCCAGGTGAGCTGCTCCATGCGCACCCGGGTGCCGGGATGCTCGCGCTCGAACTGATCGAGCAGCGGCTGCACCACCTCCGTCGGCCAGAACTGCCAGAACACGATCTCCTGCGATTTCGACGCGCAGCCGGCGAGTGCGACCGCGAGTGCCGCGAGCCCTGCCATGGCGAGTGCGCAGCGTCGCCATCCCCGGCCTCTTCGAATCCCTCGCTTCGTCACGGCTCCCTCCCCGATTCGGGCGTCAGTGCGCGCCTCACGAAACCTTCGGCGCGCGCGAGTCGGCGCTCCGCCTGTTCTCGATCGCACGCGAGTTCGATCATCACGATCGCGGTCTTGACGCTCTTGCCGGCGGCCTCGATCGCGAGCGCCGCGGCGTCGTAGTCGACCCCGGTCACGATCATCACGGTTCGGCGGCTGCGCTCAACCAGCTTTTCGCTGGTGGCCCGCAGGTCGACCATCATGTTCTCGTAGACCTTGCCGCTGCGAATGAACGCACTGGTGGTGATCATGTTGAGCACCAGCTTCTGCGCGGTTCCGGACTTCATGCGCGTGGAGCCCATGATCGCTTCCGGTCCCACGACGGGACAGATCGCGACGTCGACTTCGAGCGTGAACTCCTCGCGCGGCGTGCAGGTGACGTAGGCGGTGCGTGCGCCCAGCGCGCGTGCGCGCGCGAGTGCGGCGACCACGAACGGGGTGCGGCGACTGGCGGCAATTCCGATCACGGTGTCGGCGGCTCCGATCGCCAGATCTTCCATGGCTCGCTCGCCGTCGGCCTCGCGATCTTCCGCGCCTTCGACCGCGCGCACCAGCGCTCCGGGGCCGCCGGCCATCACGCCCTGCACCATCGAGGGATCGCTGCCGAACGTCGGCGGACACTCGGAGGCGTCGAGCACGCCGAGCCGACCGCTGGTACCCGCTCCGACGTAGATCAGCCGGCCCCCGGCGCGAAACGATTCGACCACCAGCTCGACGGCGCTCGCGATCGCGGGCAGCTCGAGGGCCACCGCGTCGGGCACGGTGCGGTCCTCGGCCGACAAACGGTCGAGAATGCCGGGAATCTCGAGCGTGTCGAGATCGAACGTGCGCGGATTGCGCTGTTCGGTGGCGAGGCGTGCGAATTCATCGAAGCGGGCGCGAGCGTCCATAGGGCGCGGCCTCGGGGTCGGTGAGGGAGCGTGTCGTCCGTGACCCGCGCAGAATGCCACGGCCGCCGCGGTGCGGCAATGCGGCGCGTGCGCGATCGAGGTCGCGGGTTCCCCTGCCCGGCACTCGGCTCCCGGCCCTCTTGACCGCGCGCGCGCCGATTCCTAGCGTCCGGGTCCATGCCCGAACTTCCCGAAGTCGAGACCGTGCGTCGCGCGCTCTCGCAGGTGATCGTCGGCCGCACCATCGCATCGTGCTGGATCTCGGGCCAGGCGCTGCGCGGCGAGGTTCCGCGCCGCCTCGTGCGCGCACTGCCCGGACGCACGTTCGAAACGCCGCGGCGTCACGGCAAGTATCTCCTGCTGGATCTCGACGCCGATCAGACACTGCTCTCGCACCTCGGGATGAGCGGACGCTGGCTGTTCCACTCCGCGGCGCCCGCGCGTGTCCCGCCTCACGTTCACGTGCGACTCGCGCTTCGAGACGGCACCACGCTATGGTTCGAGGACGCTCGTCGATTCGGCATCGCGCGCCTGGTGCGCACCAGCCGACTCGCGCAGGACCCGTCGCTCGCGATCCTCGGTCCGGATCCGATCGCCACGCCGCCGCGCGGCGAGGCGCTGCTCGAGCTCGCGCGAGGGGCGCGCATCAACGTGAAGGACTTCCTGCTCGACCAGAAGCGCATCGCCGGGATCGGCAACATCTACGCGAGCGAGATCCTGCATCGCACCTCGATCGATCCGCGGCGGCGTGCGGGAACCCTGCGAGCGCCGGAGTGGGACGCGATCGCACGCGAGATCGTCGTGGTGCTCACCGAGTCGATCGAGCGCATGGGCACCACCTTCAGCATGTACCGTTCGCTGTGGGGCGAGCCCGGCGCCTACGGTGAACAACTGCGGGTCTACGACCGCGCAGGCGAACCGTGCCGCCGCTGCGACACCACGATCCGGCGCATCGTCCAGGGCCAGCGCTCGACCTACTTCTGCCCCCGCTGTCAGCGCCGCACCCCGGCGCCGGCCGCCCGCCGGAGCCGCTGAGGGGGCTCGGCGCGTCATTTCACCCCGCTCGACCCTCGTGATTCCCGCGTTTCGCGCGGCCAAGGTCGCGTTTGGGAAAAATCTTTCGAGTGTCGCCGAAAGTCGTTGCCGGACCGCGCGATCGCACCTTAATGTACGTGCCGCTTTTAGGCCTTACCCATCTCTGCAGGGGTCGCAGGCCGCGACCCCTTTCTCGTGACCACGGAGGTCGTGTGCCATTCGCAAATCTCGGGCTGCCCCCGGTGATCGTGAAGGGGGCCCGGGCCGCCGGCTACGTCGAACCCACTCCGATTCAGCGCAAGGCAATTCCCATCATCATGCAGGGGAACGACATCGTCGCCGCGGCCGCCGCCGGAAGCGGCAAGACGGCCGCGTACCTGCTGCCGATCCTCACGCGACTGCTCGACGGTCCGCGTCGTTTGCGTTGCCTGGTGCTCGTCCCGACGCGTGAGCTCGCCGCGAAAGTCGAGACCGGGACGCGCGATTTCTCGCGCTTCACCGACCTGCGTGTGGCGGTCGTGCATCCGGGTGCTCCGCTCGCGATGCAGGAGAAGACGCTGCGCGAGACCGAAGTCGACCTGCTGGTCGCGACTCCCTCCCGGTTGCTCGAGTTGCAGGCGCGCCAGGTGCTGCACGTCGACGACATCGAGCTGCTGGTGCTCGACGAGGCGGACCGCATGATGGATCTCGGGTTCGCCCCCGACTTGCGCAAGATCCTCAAGTTCCTGCCCGAAACGCGCCAGACTCTGATGTTCGCGGCCACCATGCCGCCGGAGCTGAATCGCGTCGCGAAAGAAGCACTGGTCGAGCCGATCCGCATCGATCTCGGCGTCACGACCAAGCCCACGCCCGGCCTCACGCAGGCGATCTACCCGGTGCCGAGAGATCTCAAGTTCGAGCTGCTGAACGAGATGATCTCGCGTCAGGAAGCTCGCAGCATGGTGATCTTCACGCGCACCAAGGAAGCCGCCGAGCGGCTGACCCGCAATCTCACGCGCTCCGGCCACAGCGTCGAGGTCCTGCACGCCAGTCGTAGCCAGGCGGAGCGCGATCGTGCGCTCGCGGACCTCAAGCGCGAGCGGCTCCAGATCGTGGTGGCCACCGAGCAGGCCGGACGCGGGATCGACGTCGACGGCATCTCGCACGTGATCAACTTCGACGCCCCTCACGTGCCCGAGGACTACGTGCATCGCATCCGCCGCAGCGGTCCCGAGGGCGGAACCGGCGATGCGTTCACGCTCATGAGCCCCGAGGAGCAAAAGGAAGTGGCGGCGATCGAGCGTTTCCTGGGTCGCGTGCTGCCTCGCGTGCTGCTGCCGGACTTCGACTACCGGATGCGGCCCGCGGAGCTCAAGCAGGCGGTGTCCTACAACAGCGACCTGAGCTCCCACGCGAGCTCGGCGGCCAAGGGCAACTCGAAGCCGGTTCCCAAGGTGGCGGCCAAGCCGGCTGCACGGCCGGCGGTCAAGCCCGCCGCGCGCCCGCACTCGTCGCGCCCCGCGCTCAAGGTGAACGGCTCGCGAACCGGCGGCAGTCGTGCCGCGCACGCCGGCAAGAGCACCGCGGCAACGGCGCGCGCCGGAGGCGCGAAGAAGCCGAAGCGCTAGACTTGAGCGAGTCGCCAGACGACTCGCGGCATCGGCGACGCGCTACCGGATGGGTGTGAGCGGCTCCCAGCCCGCGACGCCCGGATTCTCGACGGCAGTCCATGACTCGGTCGCGGGATCGAGCACCTGCACCGACTCGGGCACACGCCACCCGGGATCGAAGACCAGCACTTGCCGGCCGCCGGGAGCCAGGTCGAGCGCACTCCACTTCTTGATCGGCACCGGAATCTCGCGCAGGGCACCGATTGCTTCGATCACGAACAAACGCCGTCCCGAACGCTCCCCCGCCAGCAAACGCGTTCCGTCTGCGCACTCGACGAACGCGATCGGCTTGATTCCACCGCGCGCGGCCGTCACGCGCGTCTCGCTCGAGGGGCTCCAGGCGATGAGGGAGTCTCCGGTCACGAACAAACACGTGGTCGAGCCCCGCGACACGAGCACCTCCTCGATCGGAGCATGAGCCGTCCACAGGACTTGCTCCGTATCGCTTTCTTCCGGGCGCTGAACGACCTCGCGCCCGCGCGTACGCAGCAGCGCGTTTCGGCTCGGGTCGTAAACGAGCCACGCGATCGGCGTCGCATCCTGCCCGAGTGCGAGCGGTGTCGGATCGTAGGCACGGATCGCTCGGAGCTGTCGCCCGTTCGCCCACCACACGGTGCTCGCGCTCGCGGCCCACAGGTCGCGCGGGTCGAGATCACCTGCGGCGTAGGTGTGGAGGAGCGGACCGGTGGGATACATCAGATAGCGGCCCTCCTCGGGTCGCCGGCTGGTGCTCGAACTCGCGCCTCCCGAGCGCGGCACATCGCCGGGCGTGTCCTTGCCGACCGCGCGCCCGGCCGGATCCTGCTCCACCACACCGCGCTTTTCGATTCCCGAAGGATCCCGTGCGAACGAACCTCCGGCCTGCGGATCGGGAGCGGCCGCGTCGCCGATGCGAATCGCCTCGGCCAGATAGACCGCCGCGGGCTCGAGCACTCGCAGCGATGAGACGATCGCGGAACTGATGATGGTCGGCAGCAGCGAATCCGGAGCGATCATGGCGAGTCCGCGATCGAATCCGAACAACAGCGCGCCGTCGTCCCGCCACGCCAGCACATTCACGGCACCCCGACGACTCATCGGCGACGCCTCGACCAGGCGTGCGCCGCCGATCACCGGATCCGAGCGGGTCGGCGCTCCCGACTCGTAGCGCACCGTGCCGTAGTCCGAGGGGACGAGGCTGCCGAAGCGGGCTGCGCAGCGCACTCCGTCGGCCTCGAGCAGCCACAGCGATGTGAGGTCGCGATCACCCGAACGGCTGATCCATGCGGCACGACGCCCATCGGGCGCCATGACCAGGCGCGACAGTCGCTCGAGTGCAGCCGGCCGCCACAGCGTCTCGGCGGTTGCGAAGTGAAAAGGCGCACGCAGCAGCTCGCCGTTGATCCCGAGGAACAGCACCGTGTCGGGGGTGCCGGAAAAGGTTCGAGCCCACGGCTCGAGCGGCGCGGCCGGGCGCGGCGCCGCTCCGGCCACGCCTGCCAGTGCGAGCACCAGTGCGGAGAGCAGCGCTTTCACGGACACGGAACTCCGGTGCGTTCGGCGATCGCGGCGCTGATCCACTCCAATGCGCGTTGCGCCGAGCCCGCATCGGTGGCCGCGACCTGCACCAGGTCCGCGCCACCGCCCCCGCGTCCGCCGGCACGCTCGATCAGGCCGGGTGTGAGTTCGCGCAGATCGAGCGACCCGGATCGCGCGCGGCCGGCGATCACTACCGGCTCGGGCGCACCGGCGGCGACCGCGACCCACGGTGCACCAGCCGCCAGCGCGGCGAGCGCGAACCAGCGCAACTCTTCGCGCGGGCGCGAGGCATGGAATCCCGCCAGCGGACGCGGCGGCGTTCCCACTCGGTCGCGCGCCTCCTGCTCGACCACGCGCTTCGTCAGGTCCTCGGCGCGCTTCTTCCACTGATCGCGCTCCGCGGCCGCCCGTTCAAGGTGTTCGAGGAGCTCGCGATCCTTGAGCGTGCGCCGTCGTGCGGCCTCGACCATGCCCTCGGTTCGCCACGCGTGATCGGCGAGCGCCCGGCCTCCGCACAGGAACTCGAGCCGCACGTTTCCGCGGACCTTCTCCCAGCGCACCACCTTGATCACTCCGACCTCGCCGGTGCGGCGCGTGTGCGTGCCGCCGCACGCCGAGACGTCCCAGTCGGGAATCTCCACCACGCGAATGCGCCCGCTCACCTGCGGAGGCTTGCGAAGCTGAAAGCGCGTGATGCCTTCGTCGTCGACCCAGTGACGCTCGATCGCGCGGTCTTCCCACACCACGGCGTTCGCGGCCGCCTCGACGCGCTCAATCGTCCGCCAGTCGACATCGGGCCGCTGCACTTCGATGCTGCTGCGTTCCTCACCGAGGTGCGATGACAGCGTCGGCGCCTCGATCACCCTTAGCAGGGCCGCCGACAGAATGTGCTGCCCCGTGTGCTGCTGCATGTGATCGAACCGCCGCGTCCAGTCGAGACTCGCTTCGTGCGTGTCGGCGTCAAGCGCTCCGGGAGCTGCCCCTTCCACGACGTGCCAGACTCGACCACCGTCTTCGACCTGGACGTCGGTCACGGCGGTTGCGCCGATCGAGCCGCGATCGGCCTCCTGACCGCCGCTCTCCGGGAAGAAGTAGGTCTGCTCCAGCTCGACTGCGGGGCGGCCGCGATGCTCGCCGCGCGACGCGACGCGTGCCTCGAAGCGAGTGGTGTAGGCGTCGTCGTAGTCGAGCCGCACCGATGCCATGCTCACTCCCCCGTCCGTTCCGGCCGGCTGACTCCGTATTCGCGCAGCTTTCGCCACAGCGTCGTGCGCGAGATCCCGAGTTGTCGTGCGGCCGCGGTCGCGTTTCCCCGGCAGCGATCGAGCACACGCAGGATGTGCTCCTGCTCGACTTCGGCGAGCGTCCAGTGATCGCGGGCGTCGGGGACCGTCACCTCGCGCGGGCCGAGGCTGGCGCGGAGCGGACGCGGCCGGCGTTCACGCTCGGCAGGCCGCGTGTCCGGGGCGCTCGTCAGCAGGCGCGGCGCGCGAACCACGTCGGGCAGATCCTGCGCGGTGACGATCGGGCCTTCGGACAGTGTGACCACGTGCGCGATCACGTTCTCGAGTTCTCGCACGTTGCCCGGATAGTCGTAGCGTTCGAGCAACTGGATCGCCTCGGGCGAGAACTCGAGCTCGGGCTTGCCCTGAGCCTTGGAGATCCGCGCCAGGAAGTACTCGGCGAGCAGTCCGATGTCTTCGCGGCGTTCGCGCAGTGCCGGCACTTCGATCGTGACGACGCTCAACCGGTAGTAGAGGTCCTCGCGAAACCGCCCCGCGGCGATCTCCTCGTGCAGATCTCGATGGGTCGCCGCGACCACGCGCAGGTCTACGAGGTGCGCCGAGTTCTCACCCACACGCCGCACTTCGTTGTTCTCGAGCACCCGCAGCAGTTTCACCTGAGCCTCGAGCGGCATGTCGCCGATCTCGTCGAGGAACAGAGTTCCTCCGTCGGAC
>JABFRW010000026.1 GCA_013140805.1 Candidatus Eisenbacteria bacterium | reverse complement strand
GTGATGCGCGGCGCCCCGGCGACCGCCGCGGCGCCGCGCATCACCGGACTTCCACCCGGCACGCGCGCCAAACGCATCGCGGTCGCGCTCGAGATCGGACCCGCGGATGCGAACGTCATCGAGTACGTGCTCGCCATGGAGCGCGACCCCGACGCGGAGGTGATCCTGCTGCACGTCGCCGAGAGTGCCGCGAGCCGCTACCTGGGTCCCGAGAGTTCGGATGCCGAGAGCCGCGAGGACCGCGACGCACTCGAGTCGATCGCCGCGGGACTTCGCGCGCGCGGCCTCAAGACCCGCGTGCTGCTCGGCTACGGCGACGTCATGACCGAGCTGGCCCGTCTGGTGGGAGAGAGCGGCGCCGACCTGCTGGTGACGGGATCGCACGGCCATCGCCTGCTCGGCGATCTGGTGCTCGGCTCGACCGCGACCGGTGTGCGCCATCGGGTGCACTGCGCGGTGCTGACGGTGCCGCCCTCGCCGCACAAGCACGGCTGAGCGCTCGAGGCGAGGTTCGCTGTCGAAGCCGTGCCGAGCGCTACTCCGACCACCGCCGTGCCGGCGCAAGGATCTGCGCCGCGAACAATCCGGTCACCAGCGCCGCCAGCATCAGCGTCATGCGAAACGCGGTCTCGACCCCGTCGACCGTGGCGCGATCGAGCAGTGAGGCGAGGCTTCGAAACCCGACGCTGCCCGGCACGATCAGCAGCAGCGCCGGCACCAGCGTGATGCTGGCCGGGCGGTTGATCCGGCGCGCGATCAGGTTGCTCGCGCCCGCCGCCACCAGTGCGGCGGTGAAGATGCCGAGCTCGGGACCGAGCAGCCGCGCGCCGGTGCGCCCCGCGAAGAATGCCAGTGCCCCGACCACCAGAATGTTCGGAATCGCGCGCGGGTGAGCGCGCAGCAGCACCGTGAAGGTGAGCGGCGCGACGGCGAGCGCCAGCAGTTCGGTCCACGGCGGAAGCGCGATCGGATCGTGCGCGAGCGGTGCCCCGAACGCGGCGGCCGCAACGCGCGCACCGATCGCCACGCCGAACGCGATGCCGAGGAAGGTGCCGAGGGCGCCGGCCAGACGCGCGGTGCCGGCGACCAGGTGGCGCGCCGAAAGCTCCGCCATCGCGACCGTGAGCGTGAGCCCGGGCACCAGCACCAGGATGCCGCCGAGCATGGCGGTCGAGATCGCGAGCCCGCCGAGCGGACGGCTCGCGGCGGTCGCGATCGCCGCGGCGATCGCAGCCGCCAACGGCGCGAACACGCGCTTGATGCCGGGCACGCGCGCGACCGAGGCTTGCAGCGTCCCCGTGACGAGTCCGATCACCCCTGCGACCGCCACCTCGGCGCCACCGCCACCCAGGAAGCGCGCGGCCGCGGCGGACGAGAGTCCGAACGCGAGGACCTCGAGCGCAACCGGATAGCGCCCCGGTGCGGCCTGTGCCGCTTCGATCCGTGCGGAGCCCTGCTCCGGCGAAAGCCGGCCCGCGAGCACCTCGCCGCCAATGCGATCGATCACCGCCATGCGTTCGAGGTCGGTTTCGCCGGGGTCGAGTCGCAGCAGATGAGTGCGCTGCTCCTCGATCGGCCCGAACGCGGCGATCAGAGAGGTCGGCGTCGCGAAGAACTGGCCGGGGACGCCGAGCCGCTCGGCCACCCGCGCGAGTGTTTCCTCGAGGCGATGGGCGGGCGTGCCGTAGGCGTGCAGCGCGCGCCCCAGGTGAAGCACGAAGCCGACGCGCTCGGTGGTGGGGTTCATCGCGGCACTCTAGCGGCCGCGCCGAATCGGTGCGAAGCCGGCACGCGGGCGGGCGCTTGGCGTGCTCCGGCACGCGGCCTAATATGCGCGGCTCACGAGTCGCCGCAATCCTGCGGCTCGCCCCGTGCAGTTCGCGTCCACCCGGCTCCGACTTCATGACCCCGATGACCGATCGAATTCTCTTTGCCCGCGTTCGCGGCTCCGTCGCCGACATCATCAATGCCGGCATCGACCTGCTGCCTCACTTCGAGATGGCCGCCATCACGGTGCTGGAAAGCGCCGAGGAACCGGCGGAGGTGCCCGGCATCCGTCGGCGTCTGCGCGCCGAGGGCGTGCGCGCAGGGCGGCATCGCGGCGCGATCCTGCTGCTCCCGGGTGACCTCGAACATCTCGCCTCGGTGGGCATGCTGCTGGGCGGGGACGAGATCTTCCTGATGGCCGAATGGATCGAGGAGTTCGAACCGTTTCCCGGTCGCATCTCGGGCGACGCGTGCGACTTCGCGGAAGTCACGCCACTGGGGCTCGAGGAGTGGATGGTGGACACCCAGTGCATCGCTGCACTGGGCGACACGCGTGGCGTGAACTTCGCGACCTTCGACGTCGAGCTGGACCGCAAGCTGCGCGCGCGGTTCCCCGCGCCCAAGGACTGACGTGGGCGGTCGCGCGTGAGCGACACGCCACAGGCGCCGCCGGTACGTCTGCAGTCGCTCGAACTGCCGGGCCCCGCGGGAGTTCTCGAGGGTCTCTACCAGACTCGCGAGGGCGTCGAGTCTGCGTTCGCGGCCCTGGTGCTGCACCCGCATCCGCTCTACGGCGGAACCCTGCACAACAAAGTGGTGCATCGCACCGCGACCACGCTGCTGGCGATGGGCGCGGCGGTGCTGCGCTTCAACTTTCGCGGAGTGGGCGCGAGCGCCGGGCGTCACGACCAGGGCGAGGGTGAACTCGAGGACGCGCGTGCGGCGTGGAGCTGGCTGCGCGCGCGGCATCCGGGCGCGCGTCTGTGGCTCGCAGGCTTCTCGTTCGGCTCCTGGGTCGCCGCGCGACATGCCGCTTCCGATTCGAGCGTCGAGCGCCTGGCGCTGATCGCGCCGCCGGTCGGCACTCAGGACTTCGCAATGATGCGCACCGCGACGGTCGACAAGCTGGTGCTGCAGGGCACCGCCGACGTGACCTGCCCGCCCGAGAAACTCGACGCGCACTACCCGACCTGGTCCGAGCCCAAGCGATTGATCCGTATCGAAGGCGCCACGCACTTCTTCGATCGCAAGCTGCAGGAGCTGGCGGACGCACTGCTCGCGGGTTGGGGTGCGAGCTAGTCGCGAGCGTCGCCGCGCAGGTCGCGAATCTCGTTCGCGGCCTTCAGCAGCCGGTAGGCCGCCGCGACCGCCGAGCCTTCGTCGTTGAGTGCCACCGCGACATAGAGATCGCGCTCGACGTCGTACGCCACGACCGCGCGCGCCCCGTGTGCGCCGCCCGCATGCCCGAGCCAGGTCGAGTGGCGGGCGCCGTCCGCGACCTCGAACAGCATGACGCCGCGACCGTAGAACATCGGGTCGCTGAACATCGGATAGAGGCGATCGAAGGCGGCGCGCACGGTGGGCCCTCGAAGCAGTCGACCCGACAGCACCGCATGCCAGAAGATCACCAGGTCGCCCGCGGTGGCGGCGATGTTGCCGGCCCCGAACGGCGTGGTGCGATCGAAGCGGGTCTCCGGCCTGCCACCCTGATGGCCGGTCACGAGCTGCGGCCACTTCTCGCGCGGCGCCAGCGCGTGCGTCGCGCGGAGTCCGAGCGGCTCGACGATCCGCGCCGTCACGACCTCGTGAAAGGGGCGGCGCTCGAGCTGCTCGACGATCCTGGCCAGCATCACGTAGCCCGCGTTCGAGTAGTTCCAGTTCTCGCCGGGGCAGAACTCACTGCCGCCCATCGCTGCCGATGCGATGAACGCCTCGGGTGAGCGGTAGCCGAGGTGGCGATGCCACTCGGTGGGCTGCCGCTGGCTGTTGACGCCGCCCGTGTGGGTGAGCAGGTGATCGATCGTGATGACGCGCGCGTTGGGGAAGTCGGGAAACCAGCGCGCGATGGAATCGGCGAGCGACAGCCGGCCTTCCTGCACGAGCTGCAGCACGATCACGGCGGTGAACGACTTGCCGGCGCTCGCCCAGTAGAACTGCGAGTCCTCGGTCAGCTCGCGACGCGGTTTGCTGCGCGCGAGTCCACGATGAGCGCTCCAGTGACCGCGGCCCGGAATGCCGACCGCCGCGGTGATGCCGGGGCTGCGCGTCAGCGTGAGCAAAGTATCGAGCTCCGCGTTCAGGTGCCGGGCGGGTGTCGCGCCGAGCGTGTCGTCGATCGACCGTGCGGCGCGCGACCACACGCCCGAGTCGGGCGGCGCGTGCATGCGGCCGCCGCGATACGGCACCGCCGCGGAGCACTCGAGTCGTGGCGCGGTGGGAGCGGCAAGTGCAGATGCCGCGAATCGGTACGGGGCAAGTGCCGCCACGCAGAACAGGGCAAGGCACGCGAACATCTGCAGCGCGTTCGCCGGGCGCCTCACCGGACGATCGCGACCCGATCCGATCGCAGCACGCGTCCACCACTCGAGACGCGCGCGAAGTAGAGCCCGGCGCCGAGCGAGCGGGGCACGTTCGCTTCGAGACGCGCGGGGCCGGCGGCGATCACTCCGCGCCACAGCGTCGCGACGCGGCGCCCGGCGAGGTCGAACAACTCCCAGCTCACCTGGTCGCGTCTCGGCGACTCGAAGGCGAGCGTCACACGATCACGCGCCGGGTTGGGGGCGATCGAGACTTGCGGCGCGTCGCTCGAGAGCGGCACGTCGGTGACGCCATCGGCCCACACGAATGAGACGCGATCGATCGACCAGCCTTCGCGGCCGAAGAACGTGTCGGTCACCATTCGGAAACGAACCGTGAGCGGCCCGGGCGCGAGCGTGGCGAGATGGAAGACATCGGTTCGCCACCCGCCGCTGTTGCCACCCCAACACGGGCGTCCCGACAAAACAGTGCTCACCTTCGAGTAGAGCTGATTCGTGTAACCGCCTACTGGAGTGAGTGGTAGCCAGTTGCTGCCGTCGGTCGAGTATTCCGCGAGTGCGGGGTCCCATGCGAAGCCGGGGCCGGCGTCTTCGAGGTCGTAGCGATGCGTGATCTCGAGTCGGGCCTGCGGCGGAATCGCGGCGAGCGAGGGAGTGTAGAGCGCTGCATCGAGGTGCGGCGCGTAGGCCTCGCCGCTCGGTTCGCCACAGTGCATCACGCTGCCGCGCGACAGATCGAACGGTTCGATGCGCGGGTGCCACGCGTCGCGATAGCTGTAGATCGCCGGGATGTGATAGAAGCCGACGGTGCCGTTCTCCCACTGCTCGATTCCGTCACGAGTGACGTGCAGCGTGTCGAAGCCGGGATTCGAAAACCCGAGGTTCGCGGCAAGCGAAGCGTCGCGCGCCACGAAGCGGTAGGCGAGTCGATCGCCGAGCACCAGGCCGCCGCCGAGCGACGTGGCGAAGCTGTCGCGACCGACGCTCCCCGCCGCAACGCTCTGGAGCGGGCCACCGTTGAGAGTGAACTCGACCCGTACTTCGGCGAGCGCAAGGTTGTCGGACACGCGCGCGAGCAGTCGCTGCGGCAGACGAAACGCGGCCTGAGTCGGAACCGGAACGTGCACCACGCTCGGCGGCGTCACGTCGGGGCCGACTCGGAAGGTGTGGAGTTGAAGCGGCGCGGTCGATGGATCGGTCGCCGTGATCCCGACCGAGTCACTCGAAGCCGAGAGAAAGTACTCGTAGCTGCCGGGTGGAAACGCGAGTGAGACCGAGAACGTGTCGGGAGACTCCAGCGACATCGGCACCGGGTTGAAGGGTCCGCCGCCCACCGTTCGATGGTTGAATCGTACCGAGCCGGGATCGACCGCGATCGGGATTCCGCCTGCCTCGATGCCCACGAAGGCTCGCACGGCGCGCGGAGTGACCCCGTTCTCGGTGTCGGACAGCGGCGTGTGCGCGATGCGCACCGCGCCCGCGCGCGAGTCGAGCGTCACGTCGCAGGTACCGAGGCCTTCGGTCGCGCCCTGGAACCACGCCGGGAACGGCGCGCGGATCGCCTCGAGCTTGGCGAGGTCGGCAGGGCTCGCAGGTGCGCCGTTCGGGATCACGAGCGCGATCGCCATGCGGAACTGATGCGGCGCGACACTCGGGTCCGGCACCCGGGGCCCTTCGGCATTCGCGATGTCGTCGACGGTGTAGAGGGTGCCGACACCGCGGCATCCGAAGCCGGGAATCGGAATGGCTGCGGGCCCATAGGTGCCGGGCGGTTGCGGATCGGTCGGGCTGTTGACCTTGAGGAACGGCCCGACCGAGCTTCCGGGCCTCAGCCCCATCAGATACTGATCCATGCGGCCGAACTTCTGGCTCACGCTGGTGGTGCGGAACGAATCGGGCGGCAGCGTGACCCAGTCGCAGCCCTCCATGATCGAGGCGTCCGAATCGAAGAAGAAGTTCCAGTGCGCGCGGCCGCGGCCCAGCAACGAGCGCACGCTGTGGCCGGCCGAGTCCACGTAGACGTAGGAGAGCCAGCGATGTGCCATTTCGTGTCCAAGCGCGTCGAGTGAGTGCATCTCGGCGCTGCCCGGAACGTCGGTGAACGGATCGGAAGGATACTGGTGGAGGCCGTTCATGCTGAGGATCGCGCCGAGTCGCGAGGGGCTGCCGAACGCGTCCCCTTCGTCGAAGTTCGAGAGCCCGATGCCGCCGATGTCATTGCGGATCACGAACGAAGCCGCGAACGCGGTCGGCGAGCCGAGCCAGTCCGAGACGCCACTGGCGAGGAACAGCGCGAGGATGTCGTAGTCGTCGCCGTGGGTGCGATAGAACGCGCGCGATACGGCCATCAGGTCGACCTTGTTCGCGCCGTTGTCGAATGTGTAGAAGAAGCTGCCGTCGTCCTCGAGCACCGCGATCTCGCCGACATCGGTCGAGAAGTGGGTCGGCAACGCGCGAAACTCGGGACGGCTCGCGTGGGCCTCGATCACACCGCCGAGCGCGTCGGGATCGGAAGCGCAGAAGCCGCTCGTCTCGTGCGGGGAGGCGAACGATCGTCGCGCCGCCTTCGATGGGCCCTCGGCCTCTGCAGCCGCCGCAGCCGCCGCAGCGGGCGCTCGCCTCAGCGTGGGGCGCGCGTGGGCGAGTGCGGGCGCTCCAGAGAGGACGAGCGCAAGGGCGAGGGTGAGCGCGGGGGATCGCATGTTCAAGTGCAGCGAGTCTACCGCGCCCGCCGCCCCGCGGCCCAGTGCCCATCGTGGAACCAGGTCAGGTTCGAGTCCCGAACGGCCGGCAGTCCGGCCGGCCGCGCCGCGTGCTCGGCCGTGAAGCGCGGGTAGAGTGCGTCGTACTCGTCCGAGGTCATCCACAGCGCGGGGCGCCCGGTGGTCCAGGCGACGAAGTCCGGGCGATCCGAGAACAGGGGAGACACCCCGGTCGCCGGCACTTTCGCGAGCGCCGCCCGCTCGCTGGCGAGCAGATCGCGCGCGGCACGGGCTTCGGTCCGCGCCACGAGCAGGGTCGGAATCACGCCGGCGAACGCGAGCAGCACCACGACGGCCGGCCACCACCGTGCGATCCGAACCGTGGGGACGAACCACTCGACCAGCGCCCCGGCACCGATCGACGCCGCGATCGCGAACAGCGGGAGGAAGGTCACCAGGTAGAGAGGCTGCGGCACCGTGACCGTCATGAGCGCGACCGGGATCAAGGCGATGAACATCGCGGCGGACGCCAGTCGCCGATAGCCAGGTCTCGGCAGCCACGCGAACAGGCCGAAGCCCACCAGCCAGCCGGTCAGCACGCCCGGGGTCACGACCACGCGCTTGAGCGCACGTGGAAACGACTCGAGCCATTTGGGCGGCAACGCACCGAGGTTCGACTGCAGGAACGCCGGCCAGCGATCCGGAGTGAGCGCGAAGTCGCGCATCAGAGACGAGCCCGGAAACGCATGCGAAAATCCGACCACGGTGTAGCTCGAGAGATTGAAGAACGGTGATCCCACCACCGCGAAGTGATGCGCCCACCACGGCACCGCGCACACGAGGAATGCGGCTCCGAAGTGGAGCCACTGCCGTGGCGCGAGGCCCGCCGCCAGCGCCACCAATGGAGCGACCAGCATCAGCTCGGAACGCGTCAGGTAGCCGAGGCCGAGCGCCAGCCCCGCCGTGACGCCTCGCGGCTCGCGGCGCAGCAGCGCATCGAGTGCGATCGCCAGCGCGAGTGCGCCGACCACCACCGAGAAGCTGTGGTTCACCGCGTCCAATAGAATGGGCGAGAACGTCAGCAGCAGTACCGCCACCGCAGCGACGGTCGCGCCTGCAGCGCGCTGCAGCGTGCGAGCGGTGAAGTAGGCGGTGAGCCACGCCGCGGCGGCCGCGAGCCATGCGACGTGATCGATCGCACGCGCGCCGAACACCGCGACCATCGGCGTCAGGAGCAGCGGAAGCAGCGGGCCGTGCACCAGCACCGGGACCGTGAGCGTCGCCGGATCGCGCATCGCCCACAACGGCGGGTAGAGCATCGGCGTCCAGAACCCGTGCCCTGCGAGCAGTGCCCGCGCGATGAGGCCGTCTTCCCACAGGTCATCGAGCGGGTGGGGCGTGCCGGTGCGCAGCAGCGCAAGGTCGACGAGCCACCAGACGAGCGCCACGGCGAGTGCCAGCGCAACGCGTTTCGGAACCGCCTGCGCATCGGTCGGTCGAGCGCCGATGGCAGTCACGGTTTCGGGCGCGTCGGGGGACTCGGCCGGGGGCATGCCGCATGGTGGGGTGCGCGCCGCCGCGCGGTCAATGGCGGATCGCGCCGTGATATATTCGCGCCCCTTCAACGAGGCGCCTTCACCCGGGAATCGCCCATGAGCCTGGACTGGCACCGCCTGAAGGCGGTGGTGATCGAGAGCGATGACTGGGGCTTGAGCGCGTGGGCGCCTGATGATCAGGCGGCGCGCGTGCTCGCCGACACGCCGGTGTGGCGCTCGACGGCCGGGAAACACTACGGGCGCTCGACCCTCGAAAGCGCCGACGACGTGCGCACGCTGGCTCGCGAACTGCTCGAGATCCGAGGGGGCGACGGATTCCCGCCGGTACTCCAGGCCAACACCATCATGGCTGCCCCGGACTACGCGCGTCTCGAGCCGCCGCAGTTCGAGGTCGAGGAGCTGCCGCTCGTCACCTTTCCCGCCACACCCTCGCGCTGGTCGCGACCGGGGCTGTGGGACGCGATCGCGGAGGCGATCGCGCTCGGCGTGTGGTGGCCGGAGTTGCACGGGCTCCATCACCTTCCGGCGGCCGCGTGGCTCGCGGCGCTGCGCCGCGGCATCTCCGATGCGCGTCGCGCACACGAGCAGCAGTCGTGCGTCTGCGAGGCGGTTCAGGCCTCGAGCGAGTACGACCCGAGCGAGCCGCTCGAGTTGCGGCACCGCAATCTGGCCGCCGCCTTCGATCGATTCGAGCACCTGTTCGGTCGCGCGCCGCTCTCGATGTGCGCACCCGACTATCGCTGGGACGACGCGCTGGAACGCGACGCCGAAGCACGCGGGCTGCTCAACTTTCAGGGCCACGGAGAGCGCGAAGGGCGCACCGCGCCGCGACTGCAGCGCTTCTTCCGACGCATGCGTTTTCCGGACTGGAACGGGCGACGCTTCTATCTGCCGCCACGCATCGCGTTCGAGCCGCGCGGGCACGCGGCTCCGCCGGGACCCGCGGGCCGCGACGCCGCGCTGCGGGGCGCGAGCGATGCGTGGGGCCGTGGTCAGCCCGCGGTGGTGAGCACTCATCGCGCGAACTACGCGCATCTCGACCCCGAGTGGTCGACGAACGGCCGCTCCGCACTGGTCGATCTGGTGTCGAGACTCTCGGCGCTGGGAGCGACGTTTCTGGTCGACGCCGAAGTTCGGGCGCTGGCCGAACACGGGTGGAGCACGCGGCCGATCGGCGATCGCGCGGTACTGGTTCGCTACCACGCGGCGCCGCGCACCCCGATCCGGATCCCGGCGCCGTCGGGAGTGACCGGTGTGGTGCTCGGCGAGATCGTGGCGGTGGCGCATGCCGAGCTGTCGTTTGCCGACGGCGCCGCCGAGGTGCGGCTCGATCCGGGCGAGTACCTGCTCGAATGGCGGCGCGATTGAGCCGCCGCCGCTCGCATCCGGCGCCTCACGAGTTCTGGCGCTTCAACTGGCTCGCTCATCACAAGCGGCACGCGGCGCTCGCGCGGGTGCGGTCGCATGCGAGTGGCGTGCTCGTGGATCTGGGTTGTGGCGACATGCCGTTCGCTCCGCTGTTCGATGAGCGCGTGACGCGCTACATCGGCACCGACCTGCCGGGCTCGCCGGCGTTCGGCGCGCGTGGCCCCCACGTGTATGCGAGCGCCGCGGCTCTGCCGTTGCGCGCGGACTCGGCCGACACGCTGCTCGCGATGGCGCTGATGAGCTACCTGCCCGCCCCGGCGATCGCGCTCGATGAAGCGCGGCGTGTGCTGCGTCCGGGCGGCGTGCTGATCGCCGAGTGGGTGCAGATGTCGCCGCTGTGGCAACCGCCGCACGACTACTGGCGCTTCACGCGCTTCGGCGCCGAGCGTCTGCTGGTCGAGGCCGGCTTCGAAGTGGTGCAGGTCGAGACCTACGGCGGATTGATGGCGCGCGTCGGGCTGTCATGGATCGCGGCGATCAATCGAATCAATCGCGGTCCGCTGCGTCCGCTCACCGAGATCCCGGCCCGCATTCTGTACGCGGCCATTCAGCTGAGCTTCGAGGGACTCGATCGACTGTGCTTCGATGCGGCCGAGCCGCTCGCTCACCTGATCGTGGCGCGCAAGCGGAGCGGGTGCTAGCCTCGCGCCCCGTGAATCCACACCCGACTGCTTCCGCGCCTCCGCCGGTCGTGCGGCTGCTTCCGCACCTGGTCGACTTCGCAGCCAACCACTATGGCGACGCTCCGTTCCTGCTGAGGCACACGCCACAGGGCTGGAGTGGGCTGTCGTTCAACGGGTTCGCGCGATCCGTTCATGCATTCGCTGCACTCCTCGAGAGTGCTGGGATCGGGCCGGGGACGCGAGTCGGCCTGCAGGCCGAGAACCGACCCGAGTGGCCGATCGCCTACATGGCGGTTCTCGAAGCCGGCGCGGTGGTGGTACCGATCGACGTGCTGCTTCAGCCGCGAGAGGTCGGAGAAATCCTCGAGACCGCGGGTGCAACGCATGTGATCACGAGCGCACGTCAGCGCGACGAGCTGCAGGCGATCCGAGACACGCGGTTGCCGGCGCTCGAACTGATCTCGCTCGATCCGCGCGACGGGGACCCGCTCACGCTGCCGGTTGCGCTCGCGCGCTTCGCGACTGCCACGGCGCGCACCTCGCCGGCCGAGCCCGGTGATCTCGCGGTCCTGATCTTCACATCGGGTACTACCGGCCAGGCCAAGGGCGTGATGCTTTCGCACTCGAACCTGCTTCACAACGTCGAAGCGGTCGCGCGCACCTTCGTGTTCGGGCCCGGAGATCGCTTCCTCTCGGTGCTGCCGCTCCATCACACCTTCGAGAGCACCGGCGGCATGCTGTGTCCGATGCGCGTCGGTGCGAGCGTCGCCTACGCGCGCGGACTCAAGTCGAACGAGCTGCGCGAGGACATCCGGTCGTCGGGAACGACGCTGTTCATCGGCGTGCCGCTGCTCTACGAGAAGCTGCTGGCGGGCATCCACCGCGCGATCGACGATGCGCCGCTGCCGCGCCGGCTGCTCGCGCGCACGTTGCTCGGAGTCACGCGGCTGGTGCGGCTCACGACCGGAGCGCGGATCGGGTGGAAGCTGCTCGCGCCGCTGCGCGAGAAGGCCGGACTCGGCAAGTTGCGCATGTACGTGTCGGGCGCCTCGCCGCTGCCGACCGAGGTGTTCTGGGGATTTGCCGACTTTGGCTGGCCGCTGCTCGAAGGCTACGGGCTCACCGAGACTTCACCGGTGGTGGTGGCGAATCGTCCGCCGCGGCCGCTGCCGGGTGCGGTCGGCTGGCCGTTACCGGGCATCGAGCTGAGGATCGTCAATCCCGATGAGTCCGGCGACGGAGAGATCGCGGTGCGTGGTCCCAACGTGATGATCGGGTACTACCGCCAGCCCGAGATGACCGCCGAGGTCCTGAGAGACGGCTGGTTCTTTACCGGCGATCTCGGACATCTCACTGCGGATGGTCGACTCAAGATCACCGGGCGGCTCAAGAACATGATCGCGACCGCCGCGGGCAAGAAGATCTATCCCGAAGAAGTCGAAGCGGTGCTCGCGAACTGCCCCTACATTCTCGAGGTGGTGGTGGCGGGAGGGCGCGACGCGCGCGGCGACCGCGAAGAAGTGCACGCCTACATCCATCCGGACCGCCAGGCGCTCGAGGGACTGGCGCGGCTGCAGAATCGCGTCTGCGACGACGCCTTCATCGACGCAGTGCTCAAACGCGAAGTCGATGCGCGCGGACAGGAGCTCGCCGCCTACAAGCGGGTCAAGCGGCTGTACCTGCGCCACGACGAGTTCCCCAAGACGACCACCGGGAAGATCAAGCGCCCGGGACTCACGGCTGACGCCCCCGGCACCCGCGTGATCGCCACGGTCACCGCGGTGGCCTGAGCCGAATCGTCGCGCTACCTGGAGACGGCCGGGGCCGACTTGGGTTCGTTCAGGTAGACGACGTCGCGATCGCCACGCATCACGAAGCGATGGCGTTGCGTCATGGGTCCGGCCGTCACACGCCCGCCGCGCCAGATCATCTCGCCCATGCGGCCTTCCCACTGCCAGATCAGCTCGAAGTCGGAGTCGCGATTGACGCGAAACGGCAGCTTCACGACCTCGGTCGACTTGATCGACTCGCGCACCAGTGTCTGACCGTCGACGATCAGCCGCACGCGCTGCAGGCCCTCGCCGGTCAGGTTCTCGATCATCGCTTCGTGCGAATCCTTGCGCTCGAAGACCGTGCCGTAGTTCTTCCAGCCGTACCAGGCGGCTGCGACGAACAACGCAAAGATGATGAGCCGCTTCATGGTTCCCTCCGGTGGACGTTCCGCATCCTGCGGAACCGTGAGTCGCCGCGACGCGTGATCCTAGTCCGCTCCGCGGCGCCCTCCAAGCCCGATCCCGAGGTCAGACCGGGCTGGTGCACGCTCGACACCTGGACGCGTCGACCGCAATCGACTCCTTGCAGGCGGGGCAGACCTTGGTCGGAGCGGCTGCTGCCGCCGGCGGATCCGGCTTGATGAGCGCCCTGCCGATCATGAACACGACGAACGCAATGATCACGAAGTCGACCACCGAGCCGAGCAGCGGTCCGACGCCCAGTGCCGCGGCCGCCGAGCCGTCGGGATTCGCCTTGAGCACCACCTTGGTCTCGCGCCACGCGCCGCCCGGCAGTGCCAGCCCGATCAACGGCATGAGGATGTTGTCGACCAGGCTGCCGACCACCTTGCCGACCGCGCCACCGATGATCACGCCGATTGCGAGCGCGAGCGCGTTGCTCTTGGTGAGGAAGGATCGGAATTCGTTGAGCATGCGGACCTCCTGAGAAGGGGCGCGAGCGGGGAACGCTCGTCGGTTCGAAAGCTAGGCGATAGGCGGTGGCGCTTGCAACCCGTCGCCCTTCACGTCGAGTGAGCGGAAGCGCAGATAGAACCAGGTGGCGCCGACCAGGTAGAGGCACGCAGTCACGTAGAACGGCTTGTCATAGCCGAAGCGCTCGATCAGGAAACCGGCCGCGGTCGCGCTCGCGGCCCAGCCCGCGTTCCACATCAGATTGATGAGACTGGTGGCGCGCGCGCGCAGATTGATCGGGAGTGCTTCCATCACGAACGCCGAGAACAGCGGCGTGGTCGCTTGCATCAGCGTCGCCCGGATCAGGAACGCGGCGACCGCGTAGGACAGGTGCTTCTCGAAGCCGAGCGTGACCAGAAACGGCAACGACAGCAGCTGACACGCATAAGCGGTCTTGAGGCGTCCGAACGACCGCGCGACTGCCGGTGCGGCCAGCGACGCGAGTGCCGTGATGACCTGCGCGATCGAGAAGAACGTGCCGATCTGAGCGCTCGAACACTGGAATCGATTCGCGAAGTAGAGGTTCATGAACGGGATCACGAGGCCCGCGCCGATCCCGATCATGGTCGCGTAGGCGGCGATCGCGATCATCCGGCGACCCGCCTCGCCCGAGGCCGCGCCGCGCTCCGCCACCATCGGTGGCTCGGGGGCCATCGCGAGCATCGCGAGCGGCAGGATCGCGCACGCTTCGATCACGGCTCCGAACACCAGCGTCACGCGATAGGCGGAGAAGATGTCGTGGCTCGGCCACAGCGGCAGGCTCATGAGCACGTTCGGCAGCCAGCCACCCACCATGCTGCCGAGCACCGCGGCGAGCAGCTCCGAGGCGAAGAACGCGCTGAACAGGTGCGTGCGCTCGCGCGGAGAGGAGTGCTCGGTGATGAACGGCGCGGCCGAGATCGCGATCATCGATTGCGCCAGTCCGGCCACGAAGCTCGCGGCGAGCACCGGTGTGTGCGCGGTCATGAGCGCGCGCGCCCCGAGCGCGATGGCGTCGAGGACGGTGCCCGCGACGATCGCGCGCCTGCGACCCCAGCGTTCCGCGAGCCACGCCGACGGCACCGCGCCGAGGGCGACGCCGAGGCCGTTGAGCGCGATCGCTCGTCCGATCTCGCCTTCGGTCCACTGGGCCTGCACCAGGTACAGATTAAACAACACCTGGTGCACGCCGAAGCCGGCGAAGCTCAGGAAGATGGTGGCGAGAAAGCGTCGCGCGGGCGGAGTGAAGGCGAGTGCCGCCTCACGGAAGTCGCGGATTGCCGCGACGACGGGCTTCAAGCGGGGCTCAGGCGGTCGTGCGCGAGGCTTCGTCGTCCTCGTCGTCGGGGCGCACCTTGATGAGCGGCTCGAAGGCGGCCGGCGTCATCGAGATGATCACGCGCGCCATGGTGTCGCCGCTGTTCTCGACCCCGTGCGGAGTGCGGCCGTCGAAGTGACAGGTGTCACCGGTTCCGAGCTCCACGATGTGCGGTCCGTACGCGAGTCGCACGCGACCCTCGACCACGAACAGGATTTCCTCGCCGTGATGGAAGTGACGCTTCTCGCCGGCCGAGAGCCCCGGCGGCAGCTCCGCCATGATGAGTTCCAGGTTGCGCTTGGGTTGTGCCGAAAGCAGCTCGACCCTGGAGGTATTGCCGCCGACCCGCAGCTGCGGTCGTTCGTTTGCGCGCACCACATGCGGGGCATGCTCGTCGTCGACGACCAGGTAGGCGATCGAGGTCGCGAGTGCTTTCGCCAGTTCGCGCAGCGAGGTCAGCGAGGGGTGCGCATGACCGTTCTCGACCTGACTCACGAAGCCCTTCGAGAGTCCGGTCGCATCGGCGAGCTGCTGAATCGTCAGGCTCTTGCGCTGGCGCAGATCGCGGAGCTTGGCACCGAGGGACATGACGCACACCTTCACGAGGGGAGAGGGGCGCGGAATCCATGGGATTCCCGCCCGTTCGGCCGGAAACGAACATCGGGCGCGTGGAACTGTAGCACGGATTCGCGCCCGGACTCGGCAGCCGGGCGGAAACGCCGCGAGGCTGCGACGCGCGAACAGCAGCAGCGGAAGTGCGGCCGCGAGCGCCAGAGCCACGTAGGCCGCATGCCTCATCACGATGGTGCTCGAAGGGCGCGTGCCAAACCGATGACGCGGCCGTTTACACCGAAGAGCTGACAGCCCCGCGCCTGGAACGGAAGGGCTATCGGATTACGACGACGCGCGATTTCGCTACGTCCGTGCCCTGACGCAGGCGTAGCCAGTACACGCCAGCATCAAGCCGCCCGCCATCGACGAGTCGAACATGCTGGTTGCCGGGCGTGGGTTTGCTGAGCGACGTTGAGGCCACGCTGCGTCCGGCAATGTCGAAAAGCTCGATCTCGGCGCGGTCAGCAGATGCCAACGAGAAGTGCACGTTGACATCGCCGATGACCGGATTGGGGCGGACGCCAGCAAGAGCAAAGCGGTGGGTTGCCGGTACCGCGACCCACGCTTCGGCGGTGAAGTCCCGGGCTTCACCGATCACGTAGCCGAGCCGGTACGCGTAGCGAGTCCCGGCGACTACGTCGTGATCCTCGAAACTGACCCGATCGGACGAGCCTGTCCTGATTTCTGTGTAAGCCCCATCCCGGTCACGCGGGCAGTCGTCCTTCGAACATGATGGCGAACTGATTCAGGGCGAGATTCCAGTACTGCGGCTGGCGCGTCCACTTCTTTTCCCTATTCCGGATCGCCAGGTAGAGCAGCTTGAACGCGGCCTCGTCGTTCGGGAAGTGCCCGCGGGCCTTCGTCACCTTGCGCAGCGAGAAGTTCAGCGACTCGATGGCATTGGTGGTGTAGAGGATCCTCCGCACGTCTTTGGCGAACGCGAAGTAGGGTCGCACCCGCTCCCAGTTGGAACGCCACGACTGCGCGACCATCGGATAGCGCTCGCCCCACTTCTTCTCGAACTCGGCCAGTGCGGCGAGTGCCGCCTCCTCGGTCTCGGCCGCGTACACCCGGCGCAGGTCGCCGATCAGGGCCTTGCGATTGACCCACGCCACGAACCGCGTCGAGCTGCGGATCAGGTGCACGATGCAGGTCTGCACGATGGTCTGCGGGAACACCGCCTCGATCGCCTGCGGGAAGCCCTTCAGGCCGTCGCAGCAGATCACGAACACGTCGGCGACCCCGCGGTTCTTGAGCTCGGTGACCACCTTGAGCCAGAACTTCGCCCCCTCGTTGGGCTCCATCCACAGTCCCAGCACTTCCTTCTTGCCCTCGAGGCTGATCCCCATTGCGAGGTAGACGTGCTTGTTCTGCACCACACCCTGATCGCGCACCTTCAGCACCAGCGCGTCCAGGTAGATGATCGGCCAGATCGGATCGAGCGGTCGCGCCTGCCACTTCGCCACCTCGTCCACCACCGCGTCGGTCACGGTCGAGATCAGGGTCGGCGAGATCTCGGTGCCGTAGATCTCGCTCAGGTGCGCCTGGATGTCGCGCACGCTCATCCCGCGCGCGTACATCGACAGGATCTTGTCGTCGAAGCCAGTGAACCGCCGCTGATGCTTCTTCACCAGCTGCGGCTCGAACGTGCCGTTGCGATCGCGCGGCACTTCGATCGGCACGTCGCCTTGATCGGTCGTCAGCGTCTTCGGGCTCGTGCCATTGCGCGCATTGCCGGTCGTCGACGGGGCACCGGGCTCGTGGCCCAGGTGGTCCGTCAGTTCGGCACCCAGTGCGCGTTCGACCAGCGCACCCGTGAGCTGCTTGAGCAGCCCGTCGGGGCCGGTGAAGTCCTCGGGCCCTCGGTAGTCAGCCAGCAGCTCGTCCAGGAGCTCCTTGCGAATCCTGCGCTTCATGGTGTCCCTTCCTTTCCGGGAAGAGACTACCTGCGTCACGCGGTCAGGCGCTTACACAAAATCCCGTACAGGCTCGCGCCACCAGCCTGGGGACCTTCGGCCGGTGTACCCGTCGACGCGCTCGCGCTTCTGCCCGCCACGCACGATAGCCCTCACGTCGACCATCCGCCGCAACTTCGCGCGACACGGTCGATGGCGATCGGCCCAGTCGAACGGCGATCCCGCGGCACGACTCGCCAACGCGCAGCCCACGAGAGATCTCCTCGCGCTCGGCGAGCGATAGCCGCAGCGCCGATCGGGCTGTCGACCTGGGCTTCATTCCCCCGGTCTTCGCCAGCAACCGCTGCACGGACTTGGACGAGCATCCAACCACCCTGGCAGCAGCCTGGTAAGTCTCGCCTGCCCGCACGAGGCGCAGTAGCTCCAAACGCTCAGCGGGTGCCAACCGATGCGATGGACCGGATCCCTGACCCATGCGGCGCCCTCCCCATGACGGCGTAGACTATGGTCGAATCGCCGTGCATGGTGCGGGGACACCTTGAGGCCGCCGGGTCAACTCCAGTCGCATCAAGTTGTCGTGGGCGGCCAGCTATCTCGACGTCGACCCGCTGTTCGGTATCCTCGACTACCGCGTGTGGCGCTCCGTGCCCGAGTCCATGCTACGCGACGGCGCGCTGATGCTGCGCCGCGGCGTCACGTCCGATGCCGACGAGGCGGCCGACACGGGGCGGCTGCTTCTGGCACCTGCCGCCACTCAGGACTACGCGTAGGAGTTCATCGGCAGAGCGCCGGCCGCCGTGTCGCCGCTCTACAGCCTCGTCGTGAGCACCGAGTCGGACTCGACGCCCGGGTCGAACCCGCTCACTGCGTTCCGCATCGAGGCCCGCGCGTCCAGATCGTAGTCTGCCGACCGCTGGTTCTCAGCCGCGGACAGCGGCTATTCGGTCGACGACCTCGCACCCGCCGTGCCCGCACCGTTCACGGGGTTCTTTGTCGGCGGTGTCACGCGGTTCGCCTGGAACCCCAACCACGAGGCCGACCTGCTCGGCTATCGCCGCTACCGTGGCTTGAGCGCGACGTTCACGCCTGGCCCGACCGACCTCGTGGTCTCACCCGCCGACACGGGCATCATCGACCCGGCGGGTGCACCCTGCATCTTTCACCCGCCGTCACCGGCGTGGCGCCCGAGTCGACCGAGGCTTGCGTGCGGCTATCACGCGCCGAAATCGAGAGCGCTGCGAACGCGACTGCGATCAGCGCAGCGCGCCGCGCGATAAGCGAAACGTGTCGCATCGCAGGCTGTTCGCTGGTCCTTGCGCGAGGTGGATGGAAGTCGATGCTCCGACGGGCGCCGTTCGGCAGGTGCGTTTCGGTGCGGAGACGGGTTTCCATTGCCATGAGCGCCAGGGAAGAGACCCAGGGCTGGAAGGGTCGCCCACAGGGGCCGGGGTTGATCGCCAGGACCGACGTGGGTCTCCATCATCAGCATCGCTTACGATGGGGCCTCGGAGCGCGGGCGGGAGGTGCTCGCCGCGCGTCCGGAATACTCGTCGATCGGCCCCGCACCCATTGCCGCATGCCCGAATCCCTGCCGGACACCACGATCGAGCTTCTGAATCGCGCCCGCGCCGGAGAGGCGGCGGCGCGTAATCGGTTGTTTGCGCGCTATGCACCCGTGCTCTCGCGGTGGGCGCATCGACGTTTGCCGCTCGCGGCGCGCGACCTCAACGAAACGCAGGATCTGGTGCAGGTCACGCTGATGCGGGCGTTCGGCCGCCTGGAGGCGTTCGAATACCGCGGGCCGGGGGCGTTTCTCGGATACCTGCGACACATTCTTCTCAACGTGATTCGCAACGAGCTTCGGCGCGTGTCGTCGCGCCCCCAACACGCCGAGCTGTCCGACTCGCTCCCGCAGGCCGGTCCCTCGGTGGTCGAGCAAGTCGCGGGGCGCGAAGTGCTGGCACGCTACGAGCGAGGACTCGAAGCACTGAATCCCGAGGCGCGCGAGGCCGTGATCCTGCGAGTGGAATTGCACTTGCCATTCGCGGAGATCGCGGAGCTACTTCAGAAGCCGTCCGAGAACGCGGCGCGCATGGCGGTCTCCCGCGCACTTGTGTCGCTCGCGGAAGCCATGAAGGAGCCGAAACCATGACCGAACGCGACAACTCACAGCTCGACGAGGTTGCCGCGCGTGTGGCCGAGGGCGAAGCGATCGACTGGGACGAGACGACGCGACGTCTCACCGATCGGAGTGGCACCCTGATGGAGTTGCACGCGATCGCGGCGGTGATGCGTGCGCACGGCACCGAATCCGCGGCGCCCCGCGCGACGCCCGACGTTTCGGCGCCGGTCATCACCGCGGCTGCGACGCCAGTCTTCACCTGGGGTGGACTCGAAGTCCGTGAATTGCTCGGGGCCGGCGGATTCGGCGAGGTCTATCGCGCCTACGATCCGGAATTGGGTCGCGAGGTGGCGCTCAAGCTTCAGCGGGGCGAGTGGAGCCCCACGGTTCAGGCGCGCTGGCTCGCCGAAGCGAGGAGCCTGGCGCGCGTTCAAGATCGCCACGTGCTTACGATCCACGGCGCCGATCACCACGACGGTCGCGCGGGACTCTGGACCGAGCTGGTCGAGGGCACGACGCTCGAGTCGTGGATCGGGCGCAATGGCGTGCTGAGTGCTCGCGAGGCCACGCTCGCCGGGCTCGCACTGTGTGAGGCGCTTGCCGCGGTTCACGCGGCGGGGCTCGTGCACGGCGACGTGAAGACGCGAAACGTGATGCGGCGCTCGAGCGGCGCGAATGCGGGCGATCTCGTGCTTATGGATTTTGGCGCGGCGCACGTGGCGGTTGCATCGGACCGTCTCGCAGCGCGCACGTCTGAGAGCACGCCGTTTGCCGCCGCCCCGGAATTGCTCGAAGGCGGCGCGGCGAGCGTGCAATCCGATCTCTATGCACTCGGCGTGTTGTTGTTCCGCCTCGCGACGCTACGCCACCCGCATGAAGCCTCGTCGCTCGAAGCGCTCAAGGCAAGCCACGAGCTGGGCCGCGGGCTTCGTTTGAGAAACCTGCGGCCGGACCTGCCGCGAGAATTCGTGGCGACGGTCGAGCGACTGCTCGAGCGCGATCCCTCGCGCCGTTTCGCGACCGCCGCCGAACTGGAATCCGCCCTCGGTGAAACGCTGAGGGCCGCCTCGCCGCGGCGCGCCGTGGACCCAGGTCGAGCACGGGGGTGGCGCATTGCGGCGGTGCTGGTCGTGCTCTTGGGCGCAGGACTGCTGGCGCGGCTCGCAGGGTGGCCTTCGCGGGACTCGAGCGCGCGGACACCGCGCTCGGGCGATGCGCCCCGTTCAATCACGACGAACTCGCAGGGCGGAAGTGATGCGACGACTCCGGGCGTCGCGACCACGACGGTGGAGGGTCGTGAGGCTCCCAATACACCGGCAACGCCCAAACCGGCTGTCGCTCGTGCCGCGCTCCAAGGCACGTCCACGCTATGGCGATTGCGGGATGGTGAAGTTCTCCCGATCACCGATGGTTCACGACTGGCTCCGGGAGATCGCCTGTGGCTCGACTACTCGGGCACCGAGGCTGCACACGTCTATGTGCTCGACGAAGACTCTGCGGACGAGATGTACGTACTGTATCCGTGCGGCGGGTCGGGCCTCACGAATCCGCTTCCCGCGGGAACCACGCATCACCTTCCGGGAACCCGCAGTGCCGCGCCGCTTCGATGGGTCGTCACGAGTGCGTCGGGCGAGGAAACATTTCTCGTGGTTGCCGGGCGGCAGCCCATTCCTGCGCTCGAAGACGTAGTCGCCACGCTGCCGCCGGTGTCGGATGACCGCGAAGTCGAGTACGCCCGATTGCCGCCGGATATGCTGCAGCGCATGCGCGGCGTGGCAGGGCTCGAACGCGAGGCATCGCCCGCTCCGCCGCACAAGGGGTCCCGTCTGGCGACGCTCGCCGCGATGCTCAAAGGCCCTGAGGCGCGTCCCGACTTGTGGGTGAGGCTCATTCGGACCCAGAATCCGGGGCCATGAGTCTCCGCGCTGCACTGACTGCAACCTCGTTCGCGGTTGTCATCCTCGCATTCGCACCGACTTCCGAGGCGTTCGCACGAGCGTCGGCCGCTCCGTCACGCGCGGCGGCGGCTCCCTCTCTCGAGTCATGGGTCAGACGACTGCGTGCGGAATGCGAGGCCGAGAACTATGCGGTGCTCGATAGCCTCGGGTTCGCCGGGCTCGCCGCGCTCGAAGCACACCCGCCGGCATCAGCCCCCCTGCGAGCCGAGCTGTTGGGCGAGGTCATAGAATCGTTGCTGCAGGGTTCCATGGCGCGCGAAGACTCCGTCGTCCAACTCGCCAAACGCGCAGTGGCCGAAGCGCAGGCGCTCGATTCGCAAACGGGGAGTGCCGCAATCGTCAACGCCGCGCTGCGAGCAGCTCGTGCCTACTCGATTCGCTCGAATGCGGGCGATCGCGACTCGTGCTACGCGATGTTAGCGCGCGCTCGAGCACAACTCTCGGCCCGCACTCATCGACCAAACGAAGACGTCGATATCCTGGGGCTCGAGTTGTGGGCGCATCTCTATCTGGATGATTTCCGTGACGTGCTGCGCCTCGCAGCAATCGCCGATTCGTTGTGCGGGGTGGCGGGTCGCTGCGAACCAGTGACCCGATTTCGTATCGAAGTCGCACGCGCACGGGCATTGATGGGAAACGGTCAGTTCGCGAGCGCGCGCGCGTCACTCGAGCTCGCCACGCGCATTCGCGACGCCGGCGGCATCCGAGCCGAAGAGTCGATGCTCCTGGAGAACCAACAGGCATCGCTCGAAGCGTTCAGCGGATCGAACGATCGAGCACTCGAACACATTCGCCGTGCGCTGGCCGAGGCCTCCCGACTGCCCCCCTTGCGTTTCCGGGCGATCAGCACGGTGCGACAAGCCGCCTCGATTCACTCGAGCGCTGGGCGATTCTTCGAGAGCGTCCAATACGCGCGCGAAGCCTATGATCGCGTGAGGACGCTTCTGGGCGAGGAGAGCGCAACGGCCGCGGCCACGCGACTCTCACTCGGCGAGTCGCTTGGTCATCTGGGGGACTACCAGACCGGACTCGCCGAGATTCGAGCAGCGCTCGGCACGATCGAGCGCGTGCAGCCAAACGCACGCGGTCAGCGGGCACTCGCGTTGGGCATGCTGAGTCAGACGGAGCTGCGGCTCGGAATGGCTGAAGAGGCGCTGAACCACGCGCGCGAGGCGGCTCGCCTGAGGTCGGAGCTGATGGGCCTCAACCACTACTTCGTGGCGCACACGCTCGGAATCGTCGCGAGCGCGCTGCGTCAGTTGGAGCGAGATGAAGAAGCTCGCGACACGCTGCTGCGAGTGGTCGAGATCGAGCAACGGCAGGGTGTGTCGAGCCAGCTCACGAGGGGCCTGGCTCAGCTCTCGGAGACCGAGATGGCACTTGGGAACGCGACGCGAGCGCTCGATCTCGCGGATCGCGCGACCGCGATCGCGGACACACTCCACGGCAACGGAAGCGTGCGCTACGGGGAAGTCGCCGCATCACGCGTCGCACCGCTGCTTGCGGTCGGCCGAGAGCCGGAAGCGGTCGCCGTGGCACTGGGTGTGAGCGGCGCTGAACGGGAGCAGGTGCGGCTTGCGAGCCACGCGTTGAGCGAGCGCGAAGCGCTCGCGACCGAATCGGGGCGATCATGGGGATACGAGTACGTGATGCTCGCCGCCACGCACCCCGGGCTCGAGGAGTCTGCGGTGCGAAGACTGTGGAACGAAGTGTGCCTCGCGCGTTCTCTCGTATTTCGCGAACGATCGATCCAACGTGCCGGATCTCGAGAAGCTTCTCGATCACGCTTGCGCGCGCGCACCGATTCGTCGCGCGCGGCGTTGGCCGCACGGCTCTTGCAGAGGCCGGAAGGCGTGTCGGACTCCGTGTGGCAGGCCGACCTGCTCGCACGCCGGGCGCGGGTCGAACAACTCGAGCGCGGACTTCGAGCGAGCGAAGGCAGCGAGGGCCGTGGCACCGGTCCGAGCGGTCTCGACTTTTCGACTGCGATTCCAGCAGGGTCGGCGCTGATTTCGTTCGTGCGCTTCCACGACACGCGATTGCGGGGAGCGGCAACCGATGAACGTGTCGGCGTGCTCCGATACGCGGCATTCGTCGCACGCGATGGGCGTGTGCGGGTGTTTCTGTTGTCGCGCGCGGACGCGTTGGAACCTGCGATTGCCCGCTTTGCAGCGCTCGCGTTCGCCCCACCTGCGGGCGACGACGCCCGGCGCCGCGAGGCGCAGCAGCAAGTGGTTGCCGCAGGCGTCGCAGTGCGAAAACAGATCTGGGACCCGCTCGCGCTCGCGCTCGAAGGGGCTCAGCGCATCTTTGTGGTCCCCGATGGCGCGACTGCCGCCGTCGATCTCATGACACTCCCGCTCGATGACGGGCGATTTCTGGCGGAAAGCGGCCAGGCGTTCGAACGGTTTACCACCGAACACGACCTGACTGCGCCGAGCGGCGCCAGCCCAAGTGCAACATTGCTGGTCGTGGGTGCCCCGGACTTCGAGGCCGGCTCGAAACGCAGACCCGCTGCTCAGGAGCAGGTCGCCGCACATGAAGGCGCGCGAGGTGTGCCCGAGCTGTGGGCGTTGCCCGAGTCCAAGATCGAGGCCGATACCGTGTTCGCGATGTGGCGCGCAGGCTCGAAATCACATCGGCCAGACCTGCTGCTCACCGGAGCCGATGCCGGCGAACGCGCGGTTCGCTCGGCACTCGAGCATTGCACCATGCTCCATTTCGCGACGCACGCGTATCGGGTGGGTGAAGCGGCAAGTCCCCGCGGCAACGACATGAGCTTCCGCGGCGTTGGAGGCTGGGAGGTGGCGGACGGGGCGTCGAAACGGCGCGTGCAGCGTTTCGACATGCGCGTGGTCGGACTCGCGCTCGCGGGTGCCCGAAACTTGGACGAGCCAGCACCACCCGAGAGCGATGGCTGGCTCACGGACGAAGAAGTCTCGAGTCTCGACCTGAACGCGGTCGACTGTGCGGTGCTTTCCGCCTGTCATACGGGAGTCTTCGACGCGGGTCAGACGGAGAGCGTGCAGGGTCTCTATCGCGCGTTCCGCCTTGCGGGCTGTCGCCGCGTCGTCATGAGCCTCGGCCCTGTGAATGACGAGGCGGCGCGCAAGTGGATCGTCGAGTTCTATCGCGCTCGGCTCGCCGGCGGGTCGGTGGCTTCCGCGGCGCGCGATGCCAGCCTTTCGCGGCTTCGTGAACTGCGCCAGGCAGGTCTGCTGCCCCATCCCTCGCAGTGGGCGGTTTTCGTGGCAGCGGGAGCCCGCGAGTAGCGCACGACTCGTGTGCGATTTTGGCCAGGGTCGGGTTTCTGTTCGTGCGCCCCCGGAGTTGGGGCCGCTTCTCCGACCTGAAACGCCAAACAGGAGGTACCCATGTCCGCCCGCCCGGACCGACGGTCTTCGAGTGCGAGCCCCCTCAGAGCCGCGAACACAACTTCGAGATTCGCTTCACTCGCTTTGATCGCGCTGGCCACGACGCTCTCGATCGTGCCCCGCGCCGCGCGGGCCGATGACGCGGCACCCGATTTCAGCCCGATCGGAAACTCGGTCACGAATCGCTGGAGCTACGGTTTCGCGTCGGTACCCGGGGGCGCATTCTCTCTGCTCCCCAACGCGGTTACCGATGGGTTTGGACGCAAGGGCTGGGTGTCCCCGGCGAACGGAGCCGCAGTCTATCGGAACGTGAATGGGTTCGCGGTGAATCTCGGCAGTGGGCTGATCGTGCCGCATGGCGCTCTCACGCTGGAAGCCGGCCCGACCGGTGCCTTCACGGTGCTTCGCTGGCGAGCACCACGCAGTGGTACGGCCACCGTCTCTGCGCGATTCATTCGCCTGGCGCCTAACGAACAAGAGCCGACGCAGGTCGGCATCTACTTCAATGGGACGAAGGTCTACAGCCGCTGGCTCACGCGCGATGTCTCACCGGTGGCTTCAGTCGCAGCCTCGCTCACGGTGAACCTGACGGATGCGGTGGAGTTCGTGGTCGGCGATGGTGACGGTAACAATGCTCGCGACATCATTCAGGTGGATGCGACCGTGAACATGGAACCGAACGTGCTCCCCACGGGGCCGGTGATCACGTTTGCGGGCCAGCGCTTCGTCGCGTGCAGCGGCGACACCGCGTTCGAGTCGATGGCGTTCGACCCGGTCAATCGTCGCCTGGTGAGCAACGAGATCTTGCGCGATCTCTGCGGCACCGCGCTGTCGCCTGGTCCCACCGACGCTCCCGGACTGACGTGGGATCTGCGCACGCAGACCTACTGGCAGGTCACGAGTACGCGGGTGGTACGCCAGTGGAGTGCCGCCGGCGTGCTGATCGGCGATCTGTTCACGATTCCGCAGATCTTCACCGTGCCGGGTTGGGGCCCAGACACGCTCGACAGCGTCCGCGGCATCGCGGTCGACTCGAATTTCGTTTATGTCGTCGATTCCGGGCCGGCCGGGAGCGAGGGCGAGATTTACGCCAACGAGTGGTTCAAGTTCACGCGCACCGGCACGCCTGTGAAGTCCTCGAAGCTCACGAACTTCCACGCCAACCTCGACCTCAATCCCGATGCGGTGGCAGACGACATAGTCTACGTGCCGTTCTCGAATCCATTCCTCAAGGGCAAGCTCATCATCGCGCTCGAGCACAGCGGGATGCAGGTGATCGATACCGATGGCAATTTCGTCTCGAAGTTCCGCTGGACTGATCCGGGGGTGCCGGCGGACATCAAGATCTTCGGATTCGCGGGACTCTCGATCGATCCGTTGACGGGCAACCTCTACTTAGTAGAGAACGCAGGCGCTCGCACGCAATTGTGGACGCGTATTCCGACCACCTCGGCAACCTACTATGCCATCGGTACGGGCGGCGGACCGCCGCGTCTTCAGCTGCCGGCGACCGGGTGCAATCGGCCGCTGTGGGAGTCCATGCCGAGCGATGCGAGTTTCGTATTTGGGTGCACCTATCGAGGCGCGAACCAGTCGGTGTACGGGCTCGACTTCGGCAGCTCGCAGCTCTATCGATTCCACGCGCTGTCGGGGATTGGCGGCCGCGCCACGATCACCGGGGCCTTCAACAGCTGGGCATGCGCCTACGACACGGAGCGCGACGTGCTCTATGGCGCCATCGAGATCAGCGGCACCCAGGCGCGCCTCGTGGCGATTGACCCGAATTCAGGCGCCGTGGATCCGCGCCCGTCACGGGTGGGATTCGGTGTGACCGATCTGGCGTTCAACTCGACGGACAAGAACCTCTATGGTGCATCCGGCGTTCAATTGATCCGCATCGATCGCGACACCGGTGTGGGCACGCTCGTGGGACCCACTCCAGCCGTCACGGGAATCGACTTCGATCCGGGAACCAATCGCTTGATCGGGATCCAGAATTCGGGGCCCGCCGGAAGCGCGACGATGTGGAGCATCAATCCGGCGACCGGCGCGGGGACCACGATCACGACGGTGCCGAAGAACATCGCGTGGGAGGGGCTCGCGGTGGTGCCGCTGCCGGCGCAGGGCGCCGTCGCGGTGGAGTCCGAAGCCACACCTCCGCCCTCGCCGTTCCTGTCCGCGGCGCCGAATCCTTCGCGCGGACCCGTCACGCTTCAGTTCGCGCTGCCGCGAGACGCGAACGTCTCGGCGGGCGTTTTCGATGTCGAGGGTCGGCGTATTCGTGCAATTGAAACGGGCCGTCGTGCCGCAGGGCGGAACTCGTTGAGCTGGGATGGACGTGATGACAACGGCCGCTCAGTCACCAGTGGGGTGTACTTCGCTCGAGTCGAGTACGGCTCGCAGACGCTGATCAGCCGGATCGTTCGCATCGAGTGACGAGTCCCGCGGGAGCGAGGTTCGTGGCGGGCCGCAGGACTGGATTCCCCTGCGGCCCGCTTCGATTTCGCTGAACGATCGTGCGAGTGCAGTAGCGAAGCCGTCGAGCGAACGCGAGAGACCGTTCGCGCAACCCACGGCCCCCCCGGGCCCGTTGTCGGCCTGATCGAGGGCGACTCGATCCAGGTGGCCTCGCTTGGGGGTTTACGCTGGGGGAGGCGTTTCCCGAGTCGGCGTTCCTGGAATTGATCACCGCGCTGGACCCGCCGATTGCAGCGCCGTCGCTTGAACGGGCGCTGCGTGTCGCCGCAGCAACGCGCTCAGTTCGCCCGGCTTCGTGCAGCCGTCCGCTTCCTTCAAGATCTGCACCTGCTCGGCGGCCGCAAACCGCCGCCGCGCCGCCTTCGCTACCACCTCGGTCTGCGCCGCCATCCGCGGGACCTCCAGGCTCGTCGACATCTCTGTTTCCCGACTCGCCCTCTACACTGAACTTCCAGGGTTCGGTGTCTCACGCACGTTGGCAGAGAGGGGAGTTCGCGGCCCTCAGCGGATCCGGCTCACCCGCATCCACTCCACCCGGTCGAATGTCCCCTTGGGCTCACCGGACGGGGCACCCTCGCGAAGGGGCTCGAGTTCGACAGCGTCGGCGGGTTCGCGCAATTCCGGCGTGGCGATTCCGTCCACGATCACCGGGCGATCACGCATCGCTTCCGCGGCGAATCTGCGCCACCCATCGACCGCGAACCCGGCATAGCGCCGGGACTTCTCCTGGCGCTCGAGCAACAGCACGTCGGGCCGCACACCGTGCACCTGCTGCACGTAGAGCAGGATCGTGAAGCGCTCCCAGCGTGCGAACACCACGGCGCCGCGCGGAAACGCCGCGAGGCTGCGACGCGCGAACTCGGTCACCTCGCGGCTCGTGGAGCGGGCCCGGAACTCTTGCACCTGAATCGCGAACAGCAGCAACGGCAGCCCGGTCGCGATCGCCACCGCTGCGCGGCCCATCGCGGGACCACGCAATCGAGCGCGGACCACGACCTCGTGAACACCGCATCCGATCGCGATCGCCAGGACCACGTACGCCGCATGCGTCATCAGGTCGTAGTCCTGGTAGGGGTGAAACGTGAAGTAGGCCAGCCCCAGCAACAACCACAGCGCCAGCGGGCCCAGCAATCGTTCACGCCTCAGCGTCACACCACCCGCTGCCGCGAGCAGCAGTCCGACGCCGAGCAGGTTTCGCGCGACCCGTGCGGCGTGCTCGGCCACGCGGTGCAGGTAGAACTGCGGATCGGTTGGCGGATGCGTGGTGTACTGACTCGCGCTCAGGAATCGCAGTAGATCCGCGAACCCGACCGGCGCGAATTCCGTTCCGAGCGGCGGGTGAATCCGGGCGCGTGTGAGGTTCCACATCACCCAGACCAGCGCACCCAGCAGAGTGGGGATCAGAAATCGCACCACGCCGGCGCGCCGGTCGACAGTCGCGCGATTCGCGAGCCACACCACCGCCGGCAGAACCAGCAGATTCGGAAGGTAGCTGCCGAGCGCGAGCGCGTAGGCGATTCCCGCCAGGGCCGGGCGCCCCCGAAGGAGCAGGAACAAGGTGAGCGAGAGGCAGCAGGCACTCAACGCGTAGAGCTCGGTCACGACCGCCATGCTCCAGATCGGCGGCAGGAACGCGAAGCTCCACGCCGCCAGCACGCCGGGAGTTCGCCGACCGGTCAGCCCATGAACCGACAGCCCCACGAGTGCCGATGCGATCGCAACCAATCTGTTCTCGGCACTGTGCACCGCGATCGCAGGCTCGGGCCCGAACCGTGCCAGCACGCCCGCGAGCAGTG